>CANQGA010000110.1 GCA_947600145.1 uncultured Lachnospiraceae bacterium
GAATGCCGCCAACAAATGTTGCCAATCCCATTCAATAAACCCCGCTTTCTTACATATTTTGCAAAATACAGCTGCATAACTTGACAAAAATTTTGCACTATTACTAATATAGCACAAGATGACGCCTATCGCAATTACAAAAAGAAGTACAATTGAACGAAAACAGCTCAGACGGCGGGAAAACAGGTGTAAAAACAGGCGTTAAGCTTGCTTATAAGCCTGTTTTTACATCTGTTTTCACATCGGATGGCAATCCGATGATTCTTGCGCGGCCCATAGGGCCGCACAAGAATATCCGCCGTCGTAAAAGCACGCTTCCCACTCCTACCTTCTCCACCCCGCGTAGAACACCGCCACCGACCGCGGCCGCATCACAAACTCGCGGTCGATATGGGGCGACTGCCATTCCTGGTACACATACCGCCCACGGCTGTCCCCGGCCGTGTTCACCGCCAGATACCAGTGGAGGCGTCCGTGGGTATCGGGAAGCGTGATCGTCACGTCCTCCCAGTAGGTATTGACCGCCAGATAAATGATATCGTCCCTGCCCCGCTCCCTGTCGTACCCGGCCATGCTGACGCCGATGGTGCGGGCGCCCTGCGGCAGATTGGTGATATCCGCGTTTACATCGTGCGCGTGAAGCGGCTCCATGCCGCAGATCGCGTCGGGCAGCTTTCGGCTGATGATCGGATGCTTCTTGCGGAAAGCGATCATGTATTTGAAGAACTCGAAAAGTTCCCGGTTCTTCTCAAGAAGGCTCCAGTCCAGCCAGGAGATCTCATTGTCCTGACAGTAGGCGTTGTTGTTGCCGAACTGAGTGTTGCCGAACTCGTCGCCGGCCAGAAACATCGGCGTCCCGCGGCTGCACATCAGGACCGCGCAGGCGTTGCGGATCATCCGGAAACGCAGGTTCAGCACCTCCGGATCCCAGGTATCCCCCTCCGCCCCGCAGTTCCAGCTGCGGTTGTCATTGCTGCCGTCGGTATTGTTCCAGCCGTTTGCTTCATTATGTTTCTCATTGTAGGCGTACAGGTCGTAGAGCGTAAAGCCGTCATGGCAGGTCAGGAAATTCACGCAGGAATTATAGCCCGCGTAGTTGTCGTTGCCGTCGGAATAGACGCCGCCGTACATATCGCCGGAACCGCAGATGCTCCAGGCCGCGTCCCAGCTGTTCCAGGCATCGCCCTTCAGAAAGCCCCTCACCGCGTCCCGGTATCGTCCGTTCCACTCGGCCCAGCGCTTGCTGGCAGGGAATTTTCCCACCTGATAGAGGCCGCCCGCGTCCCACGCCTCGGCGATCAGCTTGACATTTCCAAGGACCGGGTCGTAGGCCAGCGCCTCCAGAAGCGGCGGCTCGTTCATCGGCGCGCCGTCGGCCTTGCGCCCCAGGATACTGGCCAGATCGAAGCGGAAGCCGTCCACCCGGTAGTTGATGGTCCAGTAGCGCAGGCAGTCCAGGATCAGGTTCCGCACCACCGGCTGATTGCAGTTCAGCGTATTGCCGCATCCGCTGAAATTATAGTAGTAGCCGTCCGGCGTCAGCATATAGTAAAGCTGATTGTCGATGCCCTTAAAGGAAATGACCGGCCCCTTCTCATTGCCCTCCGCGGTGTGATTGAACACCACGTCCAAAATGACCTCGATGCCGTTGTCGTGAAACTCCTTGATCATCTGTTTCAGCTCCGCGCCTTCCCGATGATGCTCCCTGGTGGAAGCGTAGCTGGTATTGGGCGCGAAAAAACAGACGGAATTATAGCCCCAGTATTCCAGCAGATGGTTGCCGTCCACATCCCTGGCGTTGACCGTCTCATCGAACTCAAAGATCGGCATCAGCTCCACCGCGTTGACGCCCAGTTCCTTTAAGTACGGGATCTTCTCCTTCAGCCCGGCAAACGTGCCCGGATATTTCACGCCGGAGGAACCGTGCCAGGTGAACCCGCGCACATGCAGCTCGTAGATGATCAGATCGCTCATCTTCTTCGTGGACTGGGGCATATCGCCCCACTCAAAGACATCCTTCACAACCCGCGCGTGATAGGTGCTCTCCATGTCCCGGACGCCCCAGACACCCTGACCGGTGACCGCCTTGGCGTAAGGATCCAGAAGGATCTTCGTCTTGTCGAACCGGTACCCCTTCTTCGGATCCCACGGGCCGTCGACCCGGTAGGCATACTCAAACTCATCGTACTTCAGGCCCATGACCAGCATGGAATAGACGTTGCCGATCTTATATTTCTCCGGAAACGGAAGCACGGCGAATGGCTCGCTCTCTCCCCTGCGGAACAGAAGCAGCTCCACCGACGTGCCCCGTATCGTATAGATCGTGAAATTCACGCCGAGGCCAAGGGCCGTGGCCCCGTTCATGTCGTAATATCCCGGTCTCACCGGGTAACCCGCGATAATATCCATGGGACGGACGGAAACCGAATAGTCCATCCGTTCATAGCGGTGCTGTATGGGATCCATACTATCTCTCCTTTGCCGCGCCCGATCCGCTGTGGCCGGGGTTCCTCAAACTTAGCGCTGCTCCATACTGCTCTGAAGCTGACAAACAGCCTACTTCATTATAGTATGCCGAATATTTCGCGTCAAATAGTATTTTAAGCCATGTAAAAACGTCCGCGATATAAAAAGCATTTTTAACGAAACGGCGGCCGCAGGGAAATTCAATGCTTCCCTGCGGCCGCAGCTGTATCATTGCTTCTCTTGCGGACTCTGACCGCAAATATCTTACGTCTCGTCCTCGTCCTTTCTCAGCGCCAGAATTCCGAACGCCCCCATCATCCCTAACGCGACCAGGCTGAATAAGGCTGCCGCGCCTACCGGTTTATTGTCGCCGGTTGTCGGGGCCATAAACGCAAGCGGCACATCCTCATCCTCAATGTTCGAAAGCGGCACCGGACTATCCGGGAAGTTCGAAAGCGGCGTCGGATTGTCCGGGATCTCAGTTCCGGGATTGCCGCCCGGATTATCCGGGTTCCCCGGGTTCCCCGGAGGTGTGCTGCCCGGATATTTCTCGATCTCTACCTCGTTGGACGGCTTCGGGTTCTCCCTGCTTCCTTCCGGCGGGTCGTCTGGATGATCCGGATCAACCGGCGGATTCTCGTACCACACAGATCCGGTGTTGATCCAATTCTGCGTACCGCCCACATTCGGAACCGTCACGGAGAACTGAACCTCACGGCTTTCTCCGGGTTCCATATCGCCCAGCGTCCAGGTAATCGTCTTTGCCGCGCCGTCATAGACGTATGTCTCCGGCTTCACGCTTCCTTCTACCAGAACCAGCGGGATCGTATCGCCCTGCACCGGCTTTTGCGGAATCATATCCGTCACGACCACGCCCTCCGCAGTCTCCGTTCCGGTACTGGTAACTACCAGATAGTAGGTTACGGTATCGCCGCCGTATACGCGGAACGTTTCCTTCGTACGGCTGTGACGGTTACTGGACTGTTCTTTCTTGATCATGATGCCCGGAGCCGGTTCCTTATCTTCCACCTCGTTCGTAGGCTCCCATGGATCATCCGGATCTTCCGGCTTCGGCTCCTCCGGCGGAGTCTTCGGATCGGGATCCGTCGGCTTATGATATACATAAGCAACATTGTCCCAAACGGTATCCTCAGACACATCCGGCACTCTCACCACGAAAGATACCGTCGCGCTGCCGCCGGCCTCGATCCGGTCGATCCTCCACATGATCGCGCGGCTATCATTTTCAAGCTGCCGGCCATTGTTATTGATCTTCACCAATGTCAGCTTCGCCTGATCAGCCGGCACGCTTTCAGGAATCCGGTCATATACGTACACATCTGAGGCCGCGGATCCGCCCCGGTTGTAAACCGTGATATAATACGTGATCTGATCGCCGTTCTTCACGGTCTGCGTTTCCGTTGTCGGATCTCCTCCATTGACCGCGTGGGTCTTCTTCGGCTCTGTCAGTCCGGGAATCCCTTCCTCGATCTCAACTACGTTGGACGGATCCCACGGATCATTCGGATCTTCCGGTTCGTCTTCCGGCCCGCCCGCAGCCGGCTTCTTCGACGGTACCGGGTAATCCGGGTCCTGCGGTTTCTGCGAATCTCCCGGGATCGGATAATCCGGATCCTGCGGTTTCTCCGGATTGTTGGAGAACATCACATGGCCCACATTATCCCATCTTGTAATTCTTGAAACATCCGGCACATCCACGCTGAAGGACACTTCCCTTACGGTCTCCGGCTCCATATCGCCCAGATACCAGTAAATGGTCTTCCCATCCACGGAAAATCCTCCGTCGGAAATGAGATAACCGCCGTCAGCGCTCTTCGCCAGAGTCAAAGGCTTCTGATCCTCTTCGCCATCCACACGGAGCGCGTCGGGAACCGTATCCGTTACCCATACGTTCTTCGCCGTCTCACTGCCGGTACTTCTTATGGTCAGATAGTAGGTGACAAGATCGCCGTCGTCCACCTGCAGCAGGTCTTTCGTGCGCTCTCCGTCATTCACCTTCTGATCCTTCTCAATGGTGAGCGCCGGCGGGCAGGATCTGGTCTCAACCTCATTCGATCCCTTAAACTTCCGCTCTCCGGAAGCACCTTTGTATCCCAGCTGCGCCTGATTCGTCCATTCCGTCTCATCCGCCACATCCGGGATTCTCGCCTTAAAGGACAGCACTACCGAACTGTGCGGAGACATATTTCCCAGATCCCAGGTAATCAGGCCGCTTTCATCGACCGCGCCGCCGTGACTGATGGACTTCGGAATCAGCGTCAGCTCCTTTCCGGTACCGCCGCTTAAGGCAACGCCGTCAGGAATCCGGTCCGTGACAACCACATTCTCCACGGTTACATTGGACGGGTTCGATACCGTGAGATAATAAGTCACTGTATCTCCATCTTCCGCGTGATCGAGCAGGTCTTTCGTCTTCTCCCCCTCGTCGGTACTTCCGGCCTTCGTCAGAGTCTGCTCTTTCTCAATCTGCGGGTCCGGTTCATCCGGAGAGTAAACATTGGTAAAGACAATTCCGTCTTTGCCGGAATGCGCGCCGCCTCCGATCGCCTCGTAGGTTACGCTTTCCGCGGTCGGTTTCCCTTCCGTTCCGCCGATCACGACCGTCACCAGCCATTTCACCGCATCAAAGTTCCATCCGTCTATGATGTCCGCAATCTCTCTGATGATATACTGATAGGTTCCGGGCTCTGTAAATGTGATCCGGCCAAACCTGAAATGTCCTTCCGCGTCGTTGGAAACGACCGTATTATCCGGCAGCGGCGCCGCCGCGTCAGAAGGAGTTGACGTATCCGCTTCCTCATCCGGCGCGGGCGCGTTGGAACCGGTCGCCGTGTTCATTTCCGGCTCAGACCCGAAATCTCCATCCGCCTTATCCGCGTCCGAGTCAGTCGCCACACTGATCTCAAACCGGAACATGCCGTCAATGTCTCCCGCATACAGCAGATAATTCCCGTCGCCGCCCTGCGCATCTGTCAAAGCGATCTTCTGGCCTTCCAGAGTAAGCTGCACCTGGCCGGGGTCGCAGTGATTCACGAAAACGATGCCATCAGCTGCGGGACTGACAGATATCACGGATGTCAGCCTGCCGGTATAAAAACCATTGCTGTCAATGTCTTCTTTGATATCAACTGTAATCGTGTATACAGTCTTATCAAACTCCGTTACATTAGTAAAGAAACCTTCTTTCTCCGCCATCGTGTACGTATAGGTTCCCGTCTTCCCGAAAGTAAGGTTGTCAAATACAAAAATCCTTCCGCCCGCTGCGTTTGACACCTCGACCGGCCCGCTCTCTTTCAGCGGATCGCCGGCCGGATTATCGGCATCCGGAGTGATAACGAATGTAAACTCGCCTCCTGTAAGCGCGGGAGCTGCTCCTTCATCCGCTGTCAGTCTCTTCTCCGCATCCAGACTTACAGATGCCGGAGCCGGCGATTTCTTTTTATTCGTGACCACCACCGAAGCAGCGGGTTCGGAATCTGCCCTGATCACGCCTGACGACGGACTGACGGCGGCGTAATACGCTCCGCTCGGGATTTCTTCAATTTCATAACGGGCTCCGACCGGCAGGCCGTTTATCGTAATGGACTGGCCTGCTTTCAGTGTGAACTCAGCCGCGCCGCCGCCGATTGAAATGCTATCCGGTTCTCCCGACCGAGGGCTGTATACAACCGGATATGTTCCGTCCGCTGCGCCTGTAAAAGTGATCCTCATCTTAAAGGCGGCATTCATTTCAGCGTCGCTTATCTCCGGGAATCCGTCGGCAGCTTCCAGCTTCTTCGTGACCGTCAGGGAGCCGGTAGACTGAAGCTTCAGGTAACCGTCATTATTATGCTCTACCTTGATGCTTCCGTTATCTCCTCCCAGCTGTTCATCCGCCAGATGGGATGTCGTGCTGTCCGGGTTCTTATGGCCTGTATTGTCGTCCGTCTTTTCTGTGTCAGGTTTGACCCTTACACCATGGTAATACGAATTCTCCTCTGTAGGAGTAAACACTGTGCCGGCGCCTTCGTTGCTCCAGTACCGATCTTTAATCGCCGCGCCCGCCTTCGCGTAATACGGCGACGCTCCCCGAAGATCCTCATTCAGAGCAACCTTATAGGTGAAGGTGATGGGACTGATCTTGTCGCTCTCATAGCTTTCGACAGCCGTCTTTGTCGCATCAGTTGCATTCTTCTCGGAGATCATTCTGACAGGGAGCAGTTCTTCCGGGATATGGATCGTTAATACCTGCTTTCCTTCGCTGTTCGTTGTAACCTTCGCCTGGATCCCGCTCAGGCCGGATTGCACTGTCTCACGATAGGAGTTGACAATGCTTTCCGCTGCGTTTGCACTGATCCACACGTTGTTTGTTCCCTCAACCGGAATTTCAGCAGTATATGCAGTACCAGAATTTTTATACTGAACCGATACGGAAACCGTACCTTCCAAATGCATCCCTTCGCCGATGGTATCGGTATAGGTAAGGCCGCCTGTTGTGCCCGTTCCGCCGGTAACCGTACGGGTCGGCTGGTAAAGCACTTCTTTCGAAATGTCATTCAGTACATCTGTTGGATTACCGTTCGTAACGGGTTTATACTCATCAACATAGGCAATGTTCTTCTGATCATCCCCGCTGGGCTTATTAAGCGTATACGTGAACCACTGGGAGTAATTGTCACGTCTGTCTTTCTTATTAAGCGTATTGCTGCCGCTATAGATACGGAGTTGATTATCCGATGCGCTCGCTATCTGGGCAGAATTCACATGTTTATTCTTACCTGCGTCATAACTCTCACTTTGCTCCCCACCGTATGATGTCCAGCCTGTGAACATTTCATCTGATGGAAGTTTACCATCTGTTATCAGATGAGAGTACAGGCTATATGCGCCATATTCACCGCCTATCTGCGGATCGGTATTATCAGCAGTAAAGTACTCCTTCGGAGCCAAAATGGCCTTCTGTTCTATCTTCAGACCGTCAAGGGCCTCCATTCCGATTCCGACCGAGTACATCTTGAAGGCATCCTTATCAGTTTTAAGACTTTCATACTTTTCCGCGATGCCGGTCTTCATATGCGCGCCTTCCAGCACGGTAAGGAGAATAAGTCCTGCCAGCGAGTGGTCATCATCTCCTCCTGCCGCCGAAATATTCCACATATCATGATATACATTCGGATTCCCGTCATAGGGATCTTTTTTACCTGCTTCCTCCACAGGCGGCATAATTTTTGTCGCGCTTCCGTCTGTAAGCAGCAGAACTACGGGAATGCGTCCTGACTCATCCGTGAAATCACCCTGCCGGTTTGGATCCGCATATGCCTCGTCAACCATTTTCAGCGCCACCGAGAATCCTGCCTCGATGTTTGTATTGTGGCCGTATTCATTATTCTTCAAAGCAGGATAAGGAGCGGGCGTAGTAATCGTACTTCCATCATACTCCAATCCCCAGTTGTTTGAGATTGCCGTCCCCTCAATTTCCTTCCCCGCTGACGTAACCAGCTTATTTCTTGTTAATGTATAATGATTCTCCTCCTGCTTCGATCCTAAATAATGATCGTTCAAATTCTTACAAGTGATATATGAAGCAT
This sequence comes from uncultured Lachnospiraceae bacterium, assembly GCA_947600145.1. Lineage (GTDB taxonomy): Bacteria > Bacillota > Clostridia > Lachnospirales > Lachnospiraceae > UBA3402. The sequence goes on from CANQGA010000110.1 coordinate 8,055, forward strand.
CAGCACCTACCGGTTGATAATGATCCAGCGGAATCAACTCTGTCGCCATCGCGCCAAACGCCACCATGCCGATTCGGTTACGGTCATCACTCAAAACCGTATCGAACATGCTGTTGACAGCGGCAACCGTCTTCGCCATTCTCCTGTTGTCATCATCATCCGATTCCGCGTTCTCGACAAAATAGCCCATGGAACCGGAAATATCCATAATTACGATCAGATCGACAGGCCGTGTCTCATTGACCTCTTTTACCGTGCTGCTTCCCAGCGCGGAATACGTGACGTCAAACGCCCAGGGGTCGCCTGATTCCTTCACCGTCTTATCCGTCCAGACGTACCCCGGTTCCTTGCCGGCAAACGCATTCCCATACTCCCCGGACGTATCCCCGTCTGCCACTCTTCCGTAAGGATCCGTCCCGCCGGAAAGCAGGTCCGCATAGGCCGGTATCTGCATCGAAGTGACGCACATCGTCAGAGACAGAAACGCCGCCAGGCCTTTCCGTCCCCATTTTTTCAAATCCTTTCTTTTCATAATCACGCTCTCCTTTCCGTCATTCTCTTTCATTTTCCGTTTCATCCATCCTTACCCTTTCAGCTGTCATTTCATGAAATACAAATACTCGCCGATGATCCTGCATACATTGCGCCGCGCGAAACGCGCGTTTTCAGGAATACAGCCGCGAATGATCTTGTTCTGATGCGATTGTCCGTGCCGTTTACACCACCCGGAATAAATGCCTGGCGGCGGAACCGGCGGCGGACTTCGCTTTTACCGCCCCGGGATCCAGTGCAGAATGAATCAGACACATTAGTTCCAATGTGCTTCGGAAATACAACTGCTGGGCTTTCCAGCAGACTTCGCCCTGCCAGCTGTTATGCTGGCGGCAGATGATGCGTACTAAAAATGCTTCCCTGCGCCTTGCGTCGCCGCGGCGCCCCAGCCCCGAAAGGCCGGCAGTCTCGGAGACAGCCCGGCGCCCGCGTCCGGTTTCAAACGCCCGGAAAGCCGCGTCCGCAGGAACAGGCTGATCCTCGTCCATCCATTCATTTATCATAAGAAAGGCCCGATCCAGACCCGCGAAAGGAACCGTCTCCTTCTGCGGTATCCGGATGATCCGGCCGGTCACGCTGCCGTCAGCCAACATTTCCGTATGAAGCAGAAATGCGGCCGCTGTTTTCAGAATCTGTTCCGCCATGTGTTCTCCTTTCTCATGCCGCTGCCGGCATCTTATCCGATCACATGAATAGATCCCTCATAGTTTGGTCTCCGCAGATCGCCTGCGGAAACCAATTCCCCCCTGAACAGTTTTATTATAGTCTTTATAACGACTATAGTCAAGTAAAAAATCACATTTTATTCTTAAAAATGCAGAACACCGTACAGAAAATCAGACATAAATACAACATATCTGCCTGTCTTTACTGCCTGCATACATATCAACCGGAAAGAAGGGATATTTTGATCGTCTACACACCATTTTGGAGTACACTGAAGGATTCGCAGGAAACAACCTACACGCTGATCAACAGACACCACATTTCCAGCTCCACGATCGACAAATTGAGGAAGAATAAGCCGGTGACCACCACCACCTTAAACGATCTTTGCCGGATCCTGAACGTCGGCCTTGACTCGATCGCGGAGTATGTGCCCTCGGACGAGGACCAGATTCTGTGATTCAGCATCGGACATCCGCAAACTGCGTCGGCCTGTCAAAAAAGAGCGCTCATAAAAAGAGATATGACAAGTCAGAAAAAATAAAAACCACTTGCGCGAATCACATTTTTCATTATAATAGTATCAGAAAATCAGAACGCGCCCCGCAGGGAGCGCGCAGACCGCCGGCGGCAAACCGGCGACAGATAATAAGGAGGACCAAGCTATGCCAAAGCGAAACGACATCCATAAGGTTCTGATCATCGGCTCCGGCCCCATCATCATCGGTCAGGCCTGCGAGTTCGATTACTCCGGCACACAGGCCTGCAAGGCCCTCAGGAAGCTGGGATACGAGATCGTATTAGTCAATTCCAACCCGGCCACGATCATGACCGATCCGGAAATGGCCGA
>CANQGA010000111.1 GCA_947600145.1 uncultured Lachnospiraceae bacterium
ATGGGCTTCAGCAACTGGGACTACACTGCCGACGCCACGTATCCGAATGAGGAGAATCGGGCAAAGCTGCGGGCTCTGGTCGAGGGCGTCCGCCAGCCGGTGAACGTGAACCAGACGCTTCTGGGGATGGTCGTGAGCGGTTCCATGGATTTCCTTGGCGGAAAGATCTCCGTTGAGCAGGCGGCGTCCGCCGTGGAGCAGCAGGTGATGCTGTACCAGGCGGAGAGAGAGTAAAAGAATTGTGCGGAAGATATGGGAAAGGAGCAGTTCCGGTGATCAAAATGAGCGGTAGAAAACATACAGGATCGGAACTGCTCCGAGGTGGAGGCTTGCGGCGGCAGAAACATGGCATCCGCCGCCGTCAGGCGCGGGCGGCCTGGTTCTTCCTGGCGCCCAGCCTGGCGGGTGTGGTCGTGTTTACGGCGGTTCCGTTTGGCGACGTGATCCGGCGTTCTTTCCTGGACGCCATGGGGCGGACCGGCGTAGGGCTGGCAAACTACGCGGCGGTCTGCGGAAATACCGCCTTCCGGCTGGCCGCGGTCAATACGGTCCGGTTCCTGGCAGTCTGCCTGCCGCTTCTGCTGTTTGTTTCCTTCGCGCTGGCCCTGCTGGTGTTCCGGCGGGACGGCAGGGGAAACCTTTATAAGACTACGCTGGTGCTTCCCATGGTGATCCCGGTGGCCGCCATGGTTCTGGTCTGGAAGATCATTTTCTGCCAGGATGGGCTGCTGAATGAATTTCTGAATTGGACGGCCGGCATGGCGGGCAGAGCGGGGACATCTGGAGGCGGAGAGGCTGCGGGCGGCGCCGTGCAGGTTACAAAGCTCTGGAGCAGCGACTGGGTCAACAGCGGCGCGGCCTTTCCGATCCTGATTGTAACCTATATTTGGAAGAACGCAGGTTACGATCTGATGCTGTGGCTGGCCGGTCTGGCGTCCATTTCCGAGAGCCTCTATGACGCGGCCCGTGTGGACGGCGCCGGCGCCTGGGCGAGGCTGCGCTATATCACGCTGCCGGGGCTTTCCGGGACCTTCGGGCTGGTGCTGATCTTGTCGGTGGTCAATTCCTTCCGCGTCTACCGGGAGGCGTATCTGCTGGCCGGATCTTACCCGGACATGAGCATTTATATGATCCCCCACCTGTTCAGCCACTGGTTCCTGACGCTGGACGTGCAGAACATGTGCACCGGCTCCATGCTGCTGGTGGCGGCGGCCCTTGCGGCCGCAGGTGCCGCAGGTGCGGCGCGTCTTATTTCCATGCATACAAAGCGCCGGTGACGCTTTGGATGTATTTCCATGCATACAAAGCGCCGTGCAAAGTGCCGGTGGCGGCGCGACTGCAGAAGAGGAGGATGAAACCATGCGTGATCCGGACAAAGCCATTTTCACGGCGGAAAAGAAAGAACCGGCAGTGCGCGGGGGGCTGACACGCCGCGCGCATGCGCGCCTGCGGGTTATCGTCTGCGCCGCCGTCTGCCTGCTGGTCTGGCTTCCGCTCCTGCTTATGCTGGCCGCGTCCTTTATGCCGGAGGACGAACTGCTCTACCGCTATGCGGAGCCGCTTGGCACGGGACGGGAGCCTGTCCGCGCGGCGCTTCTGGCGTCCTATCCGTCTCCGCAGCCGTTTCTGGAGCTTTTGCTGCGCTCGCCGGGATTCTACATCATGTTCTGGAATTCCTGCATCCAGGTCCTGCCCGCCCTGGCGGGACAGCTCCTCGTCGGGGCGCCGGCGGCCTGGGCCTTCGCCCGGTATTCCTTTCCGGCGAAGAAGCCGTTGTTTTTCCTGTATGTGCTTTTGATGGTGCTCCCGTTCCAGGTCACCCAGGTCTCCAATTATCTGGTCCTGGACCGGCTGCATTTCCTGGATTCCCATCTGGCGCTGATCCTTCCGGCTGTCTGGGCAACCTTTCCGGTCTTTATCATGACCAGGTCTTTTGAGACGATCCCGGACGCGCTTCTGGAGGCGGCTTATCTGGACGGGGCCGGGGAGCTGCGGGCATTTCTCCATGTGGGTCTGCCGTCAGGCTATCCGGGGATCGTGACCGCCCTGCTTCTGGGCTTTATCGACAACTGGAACGCCCTGGAGCAGCCGGTGGCGTATCTGAAACGGGCGGTTCTGTGGCCATTGTCCCTGTATCTGCCCGGTATTGCCCAGGAGAAGGCGTCGGTGGCGTTCGCGGCCGGCATCGTGATGATGATGCCGCCGGTTCTTTTGTATCTGAACAGCCAGAGCGAGCTGGAGCAGGGTATCGCGGCGTCCGGCGTGAAAGAGTGAGAAGGGAGGTGGGACGATGGAACAGAGACGCAGGATCTTCAGGATCATCCTGATCGGCTTCTTCGTGTTTATGCTGATCGGAACGCTGGCGTCCCGGGCTTATGACAGCGTTTCCGTGCCAAAGGTGCTGACCGCCTATCCGAAGCGCAAGAGCGTAGAGACGGTGATCGCCGGCACCGGAACCGTGAAGGAAAATGAGACCGCGTTTGTGAGCGTCTATCCGGGACTTAGGGTGGAATCGGTGGCGGTGCACGCGGGCAGCGAGGTGAAGACCGGCGACGAGCTGTTCCGGTTCCAGACGGAGTCCATTCTCGAGCGGAAGCAGGAGCTGGAAACGGATCTGCGGGAGGCGGAACTGAATCTGGAGCGGCTGGACATTTCCTCGGAGAGCTATGCGCAGGTGAGCCAGACGGAACTGGCCGGGCGGGAGCTGCAGCTCGCGCAGCGCAGGCTGGCGGAGGGCCAGGAGGAATATCAGGAGAAATGGGCCCAGCATCTTGTGGACCGGAATAATCTGGACCTGGATTATAAGAAGAAGACGGATCTAAACGATGAGGAGCTCCTGATGCAGCAGGAGCAGCAGATGGAGAGCGCCTACTCAGAGCTTCGCAGCGCGCGCGCCGGCCGGGACGAACAGATCCAGGAGGCCAGCCGGACAGTGGAGGATCTGGAAGCGCAGATCGCGGCCGCGGAAGCCGGTCAGGGTGGCGGGACCGGGGACATTTCCGAGCTGAAGAAGCAGCTGGAACGGGCGAAGGAAGATCTGGAGGCTGTTAAAAAGCAGTGGGATTCAAAGATCGGGGATATCCGGTACCGCTATGAGAACCTGGAGCTTCAGCATGACCGGATCCTGAACGGGGAGACCAACGCCCAGGCTGCCCTTCGGGAGGCCTATGACGCGGCGGTGAAGCAGGAGGACGCAGCATGGGCCGCGGAGGAGGAGAAACTGGCGTCTCTGGAGCAGAGCGTGGAGGACGCTCAGTGGAATCTTCAGCTGGCGGCGAGGCAGGACGAATACACGCGTCTGACCGCTGATCAGAAGGCGCGTCTGGCCCAGATCGACAGGCAGCTGGCGGAACTGGCGGCCGCGGATATTAAGGCCAGGATCGGTGAGCTGGACGGTATCCTGGCGTCGGAGGGACGAGTGCTGGCCGACCGGGACGGGACCGTGATCGATCAGGAGATCACCGCCGGGCGGACCAGCACCGGCGAGGAACGTATTTCCCTCGCTTATGGGAGCCGGATCTTTGAGGCGGAATTTGACAAGGCAGGTCAGGAGCTGTCGGTGGGGGATCTGCTCTCCATCTCGGTCCCGGGGAGCAGCCGGACCGTGGACGCGCGGATCACCGGCATGAACCTGCTGGGCGAGGAGACCGGCGTTTTCTGGGCGGATCTGGCGGAGCTGAACCTGCCGATCGGAACCGTGACCTCCTATCAGTGCCGCAAGACCTCCGACACCTATCAGAATGTGATCCCGCTGGAGGCGCTGCGCAGGGATATGAACGGTTATTACTGCTTCGCGGTGCGGCCGCGCTCCGGCGTCATGGGGGAGGAATTCCGGGCGGAGCGCATCGGGCTGACGGTCATCTCCCAGGGAGATTCCGAAGCCGCGGTGGAAGGAGCGCTGTTCGACACGGATCAGCTGATCACCGCCGGCAACCAGGTGATCGCCGAGGGAGACCGGGTCAGGCCGGTGGAGGAGCTTGGAAAATGAGCGGGAGAAACAGCCAAAGAGAGGGCGGGAGAGGTCCGCGGTTTGTGCCTGAGATCCTGGCGGCCGCCGGGATCATGCTTCTTTTGGGCCTGGGCCTGTGGAACTATTATTTTGAATCGCCCTGCCGGGTGGAGATAGACTGCCGGGGCATGGATATCGACGTAAACCGTCTGCGCGCATGGGAGAAACAGGAGCGGGACAGCTATAACGGGATCCTGGATCTGGCCGGCTGGCGCATCGAGAAGCAGCAGACGGTCGCCTCGGTCAGCACCGGCCGGCGGAAAATGTCGTCCGTGGCTGCCGTCTACGGGAGCGCCTCCCTGGTCTGGCCGGCGAAGATCCTGTCCGGGGATTACGCGCTGCCGTACCCGGCCGGCCCGGATGATGGACCGGAGGCGGCATCCTTCAGGGCGCGGCCGTCCTGTATCCTGACCCGGGAGCTTTCGGAAGAGCTTTTCGGCAGCAGCGATACGGCAGGCGAACTGGTCCTGTGCGGCGGCGAGACCCTGACGGTGGCCGGAGTCATCGACCGGGACGGACTGTATCTTCTGAAGGCCGCGTCCGAGGGCCCGGTGGAATACGCCGCGTTTCGGATGGCGAAGCGCTGGCAGGCGGAGGCGAAGGCGCGGCAGAGGGCAGAAGGAGGCTGAAGACGGAGTTTTTCTGTCGGGCCAAAAAAGATTGATTTCCTTGGCACTTCATGTTAAGATGGTTAATAGCAGAAGAATCGTCTGTAAGAAAAATGACTTGAATGCTGAAGGGCTTGGGGATTCTGATGAGAAAATGGTTTAAAAGATGGCTGCCGGCTTTTTTGTTGGGGCTTGTCGGCGCGGCGGTTGTTTTGATAGGGGTATTCTATTTTGAATTGATTTCCCGGCGGATCTATGAGGACAGTACGGGTCACCTGGAAGAGATCTACGGACAGGTGAACCGTTCTTTTGGTGCGTTCATTGACCGGAACTGGGGGATCTTAAACGGTTGGGGGGACAGTTTCTCCCTGACGTCGGATGAGGCGAATGCCGAAGTGGCGGAGCTGATCCGGGAAGAGCAGGATTACTGGGGGTTTTCCGACTTCTATTTCCTCTCGGCGGACGGCGGCTGCGTCACGCTGGACGGAACGGAGAGCAGTCTTGTGCTGGAAGGCGCGTGGGACAGCCTGATGACGGAGCGTGAGCCGGTCATGACGGGGGAGAAGCTGCCGGCCGGACAGGATGTCATCGTCTTTGCCGTACCGGTGCAGCGCGGGTTTTATAAGGGTTTCGCGTTTGACGCGATCGCGGTCAGCTACACGAACGCGGATATGGCCAGGTCTCTGAATGTGGAAGCGTTTTCCGGCAAGGCCAGATGCTTTGTGATCCACGGCGACGGCACTGTTCTGCTCTCGACGCAGACCGGCGGAAATGTATTCGGCAATTATCTTGTTTATCTGAAAGCCGCTTCTGATCTGAGTGAGGCAAGACTGTCCCGGCTGCAGGAGGACTGGGAGCGCGGGGCTTCCGGGATCCTGCAGTGCAGGATCGGCGGCGATGTCAACTGCGTCCTGTACCAGCCGGTCGGCTACCGGGATTACATCCTTCTGAGCGCGGTGCCGCAGAGCGTGATCAGCGCCGGGTTCCTGGCGGTCCAGAAAACCACGATGAATGTATTGCTCGTCATCTTCCTCCTGGTGGGAATTGCCGCCGCGGCCCTGCTGATCTGGCGCGGGCGGGCCCAGTCGCGCAGGAGCCGGATGGAGCTGCAGTACCGGGAGCTGATGTTCGACGTGCTGTCCAACAGCGTGGACGATATTTTCATCATGCTCAACGGAGAGAACCACAGCGTGGACTATATAAGTCCCAATATCGAGCGCCTTTTGGGCATTCCTGTGAGCGAGGCGAAGGCGGATATCCGCGTGATGGAGAAATGCGCGGTCAATTACGACGTGGTGATCCCCAGAGGAGAGCTGGCGGCGATCCCGATCGGCGGGAACCGTTACTGGGAGTGCGAGTACATGCACCAGACTACCGGCGAGCGCCGGTGGTATCGGATGACCGTCTATCATACGAGTATCCAGAACGTGGTCAAATACGTGATTGTGCTGTCTGACCGCACGCAGGAGCAGCAGATGAACCAGAAGCTGCAGGAGGCCCTGACGGCGGCCCGCAGCGCCAATGAGGCGAAGAGCAATTTCCTTTCCAACATGTCTCACGATATCCGCACCCCGATGAACGCTATCGTCGGGTTCTCGGTCCTTCTGGAGAAGGACGCGGACCAGGCGGACAAGGTGCGGGAATACACGCGCAAGATCATGGCTTCCAGCCATCATCTGCTGAGCCTGATCAACGACGTGCTGGATATGAGCAAGATTGAGAGCGGCAAGACGTCGCTGAATGTGGACCGGTTCAGCCTGCCTGAGCTTTTAGAGGAGCTGAGCATCATCCTGATGCCCCAGGCGAAGGCCAAGAAGCAGAGCTTCGAGATCCATGTGCAGGGGACTCCGCCGGAGCAGCTGATCGGCGACAAGCTGCGGCTGAACCAGATCCTGATCAACCTTCTTTCCAACGCGGTCAAATACACGCCGGAAGGGGGCGCGATCGAATTTACGGTCTGTGAGCTGTCTCAGGCTCAGTCCCAGTCCCAGGCTGTCCAGCAGTATGTCAAGCTGCGCTTTACGGTGAAGGATAACGGCATCGGCATGAGCGAGGAGTTCCAGAAGCATGTCTTTGCGCCGTTCAGCAGGGAGATCAGTTCGGTCACCAACAAGATCCAGGGAACCGGCCTCGGCATGGCCATCACGAAGAACCTGGTCGACCTGATGGGAGGCATTATCCAGCTGGAGAGCGAACCCGGCAGGGGAAGCACATTTACGGTGGAGCTTTCCTTCGCCCTTCCGGAGCAGGAGGATGAAAGATCCTGGCTCACGAGGCAGGTGACGCGTGTGCTCGTGGCTGACGACGAGGAAGAGATCTGCCGGGATATCGAGGAGCTGATGCGGGATACCGGCGTTGAGATCTCAAGCGTTACGACCGGCGACGCCGCTGTGGAAGCGGCGGTATCGGCCCACGCGCGGGGCGAAGATTTCCATGTGATCCTTCTGGACTGGAAGATGCCGGGTGTGGACGGCGTTGAGGCGGCCCGCCGGATCCGCAGCCAGGTGGGGACGGACGTGCCGATCCTGGTGCTGACTTCCTATGACTGGAGCGATATCGAGACGGAGGCCCGTCAGGCAGGGATCAACGCGTTCATGCCGAAGCCGTTCTTCGTGTCGACCTTCTGGCAGACGATCGAGCCCCTGTTTACGGATATAACGGTCCGCGACGAGGAGCACGCTTCCGCGGAGGCCGTTCACGGGGTGATGGAGGGCAGACTGTTCCTGGTCGCGGAGGACAACGAGCTGAACGCTGAGATCCTGACGGAAATGCTGGATATCGAGGGCGCGAAGTGCGAACTGGCCGTGAACGGCCAGGAAGCGGTTGAAATGTTTGAAAGATCGGAGCCGGGCTATTACGACATGATCCTGATGGATGTACAGATGCCGGTGATGAACGGCTACGAGGCGACCCGCCGGATCCGCTCCGGCAGCCATCCGGAGGCGAAGACGATCCCCATTGCCGCCATGACAGCCAACACGTTCGCCGAGGATGTGCGGGACGCAATGGCGTCCGGAATGGACGGCCATCTGGCCAAGCCGATCGATATGGACGCGGTGAGAAGCCTGGTGGGACGGCTTCTGAACCGGACAAAAGATACATCAGAGCGTGAAGGGTAATTCACGGATTGCCGTCTGCCGATGCAGATCAGGGCGGACGGACATATTCTGGAAGGAGAGACATCATGAAGAGAAGGCGTATTTCCACTCTGCTGACGTTACTGGTATCCGCGGTCTGCCTGACAGCCTGCGGAGGCGGAGAACAGTCCGGACAGGAGAAGGTGACCCTGTCGGTGATGGGCCGGAAGAGCGATATGGAAAAGAGTTATATGACGACTCTGTTCCGGCATTATGAGACGACGACCGGTAACCAGCTGAATATCATTACGATCGAGGACGCTGAGTTTGAGACGGAGGCCGCGAAGCGGTTTGAGGCAGGAAATGTGCCGGATGTGTTCATGCATTTCCATAATGCCGACCTGAGCCGCTTTCACGTGGAAGACAACTTCTGTTATCTGAATGATGAAAGCTGGGTCGGCGACCTGGCGGACAGCGCGAGGGCTTACTGCGAGGACCGGGACGGGAACCTTCTGGGGCTTCCGTTCTGGGAGAGCTCGGTATCCGGCTGTTATTACAATAAGACGCTTCTCGACAGCCTGGGACTCAAGCCTGCCGCGACGCAGGCGGAGTTTGACATGCTTTGCCGGGCGCTGGCAGAGATCGGCTATACGCCGGTCTGCTGGCCGGCCGACGGCTGCACCTGGATGTTCCAGTTCGGTCTGGATCCGATCTTCGCGGATGATCCGGATCTTTTGGGGAAGCTGAACCGCAATGAGATCACCTACTCGGAGATCCCCGAGGTGACGGACATGGTACAGTGGGTGAAGAACGCCGCGGACAACGGGTGGTTCGGCGATGATTATCTGAAGACCGGCTGGTCGGATATCAGCAGCGCCCTTGGCAGCGGCGAAGCGGTCATGACGTTTATCTGGGATACATGGTTTTACACGGATTTTGATCCGGAGAGCCGGTACACCGTCGATGATTTTGCCGTGATGCCGGTGTTCATGAATACGGCGGACGGCGGAACCTACGAGGGCGGAAATCTGAACATGATGATGGTGAACAAGAACGGGGCGCATACGGAAGAAGCGCTTGAATTCCTGCGCTTCTGCGCCGCGCCGGAGAACTATAACGTGGCGTTCGACGGGATCTCTACAGTGAGCTGTTTTAAAGGCCAGACGACCAATATCCAGTCGAAGATGGTCACGGACGCCCGGGCCTCCATCGACGAGAAGGAGCGCGTTTCCACGGCGGCGACCAGGATCGTCGGTTACAGCGCCGACGATGTGGCGGCGGCCTTCGACAGTCTGCTGCGGGGGAAGACGGACGCGGCAGGATGCGTGAAACTGATGGATCAGTACCGGATCGAGGAGGCGGAAGCGCAGGGAGCCGATGGATTCTGACTAGACGATCCTAAGCTCCAGTGAACTGCCGCCCGCGGTGATCAGGATCCGGTATATGCGTTCCGGCCAGGCTTTTGCCAGGCGGGGATCGGTGATGGGAACTTCTTCAATGGTAATCTGTTCGGCGCCCTGAATGCTGCACGCGGCAAGGGCGCCGATCTGTATTTCCATGCAGGAAGAGCATACCGGCTTTTCACTGGTCAGCAGGGAGAGGACTACGCTCATCGGCTCTGCCAGCTGCCAGGAATCGCGGATCACGATCCGGCTGTCCCTTTTCAGTGCCGCGGTCCGGATGTAGGATCGGATCCGGCTGTCCGGATAGGCGGGGGCGATATCCATGGAGATGCCGGATTCCGCCGGGGACGAGGAGTTTTTCCGCAGGCTGCATTCGACGCCGACCGCCCTGTACTCCGGTCCGGCAGCCTGCGTTACGCCGCCGATGGACGGGAGATTGTGCCAGGCGGACTGCATGGTCCAGATCTCATAGCGGCGGTCCGAGAAGGTCTTCTGTGTGTAGGACTCCACTCCAAGGTCGATAAACAGCGGTCTGCCGTTTTTGTAAATAATAAAGCTGCCGGTGTCGTTATGATTGTGGCTGTCGTCGTTGTCGCCGGCCTTGACGGCCAGGCAGAATTGTCTGTCCCTGGCGATGAAAAGACCGGTGCTGGGATAGAAAATGTCAGGGGGCACGTCGTCCGCCTCTTCGGAGCAGGCAGCAGGATGCGGTCCGGCTTTGGACGCCCGGCAGGCAGCAGGATGCGGATCGGCTTTGGACGGACCGGCACGCAGCTGCCGGGCGGACTGCCCGACTGGA
>CANQGA010000112.1 GCA_947600145.1 uncultured Lachnospiraceae bacterium
CGTCCATCTGCGGGCGGGAACTGACAGTGACCGTCCGGGATACGGGCGTTGGGATTCCGGATATCCCCAGGGCGATGGAACCCATGTTTACCACGGACCGCACGGGGGAACGTTCCGGCATGGGATTCGCGTTCATGGAGGCCTTTATGGATCAGGTGGAGGTGCGCTCGGAGGTCGGGCGCGGAACCGCCGTTATCATGAAAAAGCGGATGGGCGGGTGAACGCATGGACGAAACGATGACGCTTATCGCCAGGGCGCACCAGGGAGATAAAGCGGCCCGTGACCAGCTTATATGCGGCAATATGGGGCTGGTCTGGAGCATTGTGAGGAGATTTTCGGGCCGGGGATACGACATGGAGGACCTGTTTCAGATAGGCAGCATCGGACTGATGAAGGCGGTAGACAAATTTGATCTGAGCTATGACGTGCGTTTCTCCACCTACGCGGTGCCTATGATCACCGGGGAGATCAAGCGTTTCCTGCGGGACGACGGTCTGATCAAGGTGAGCCGTTCCCTGAAGGAAATGGGGATCCGCGTGGCCGCCGTGAGGGAAAGCCTGAGCGGAGCCTACGGCCGTGAGCCGACGGTGGAAGAGATCGCCCGTGAGATCGGCGCCAGCAAGGAGGAGGTGGCCGCGTCGATCGAGGCGGGCGCGGAGGTGGAATCCCTTTATAAAAACGTGGGGCAGAATGAGGAGGCAGGCCTGTGCCTGATGGATCGGATCGAAGATCCGGACGAGACGCAGGAACAGCTTTTGAACCGGATGGTGCTGAAAGAGCTGATCGGGGAGCTGAGCGAGAAGGAGCGTGAGATCATTCTTCGAAGATATTACGCGGGACAGACGCAGACCCAGGTGGCGGATGCCCTGGGAATCTCCCAGGTGCAGGTGTCGAGGCTGGAAAAGAAGATCCTGCAGCGGATGCGTGACAGATTCTGACGGAGCGGCGTCCGCTTTGTATAGTTCGGAAAAAAATGTCCATACTACCCATCACAAAGAAGTGATGAGGAAGTGAGAACGTGGAATTTCTGAAGAGCAAATGGATTTACGCGCTGCTTGCGCTGGCGCTGATCCTCGCGCTGGCGGCCGCGGCGTATCTGTATCTGCTGGCAGGCGAAGGGGATCCCTACGCCGGCGGTATGCTCGTGAAAGCGGTGCGGTGATGGGGAAAACTTTGTACCTGAAGCTGAATAAAAGCTCCGTCGTCCATGAGGAGGACGTATTTCTGAAGGATGTGGCGTCCCTCTATTCCGACGATCAGGCGGTCCTGGCGAAGTGCGGAGCCATTAAGGTGAAGACGATCCGCGGCGGCCGGGATCACCGCTATGTGGAGGATGTGCTGGACATTCTGCGCAAGATCAGCGAGGCAGATCCGGCCATCCAGGTCACGAATCTGGGTGAGACCGACTATATCATCGATTACCGGAGACCCGGGCCGCCCCATCGCCTGCGGCAGTGGGCCAAGACCGTCTGTGTCTGCGCCGTCTGCTTCTGCGGCGCCGCGTTCGCGATCATGACGTTCAACAATGACGCGAGCGTCACGGCTGTGTTTCGGGAGGTCTGCCGCATGGTGGCGGGACAGGAATGGCAGGGATGTCTTTCCGTGCTGGAACTGTCCTATTCAGTGGGACTGGCCGCCGGGATCCTGATATTCTTTAATCATTTTGCTGCATGGAAGCTGAATACGGATCCGACGCCGCTTGAGGTGGAAATGCGCCTTTATGAGGACAATATCGCCAAGACCCTGATCGAAAGCGGCGGAGAGGAGGAGCCCGGTTCCCATGTTACTTAAATGGCTCTTCCTGGTCTTTTTCGGTTCATGCGCGGGAGGGATCATCGCCGCGGGGGTGTTCGCGTTTCTGGCGATCATCGGCGTGTTCCCGAGGCTGATCGGCGGGACAAAAACGAAACGGCACATCCTGCTCTATGAGACGGTGCTGATCCTGGGAGGCACGGCGGGGAACGCGTCGGATCTTTTTCTGGTTCATCCGGACGCGGGCGGGAACGCCGGAAGCGTTTCTTCTGTCGTCCCGGTCCTGTCCGGCGGCGCGGCTGCTGCGGCGCTCGCGGTCTTCGGGCTGGCGGTGGGCGTATTCGTCGGATGTCTGATCATGTCGCTGGCGGAGACGCTTAAGACTCTGCCGGTCATCAGCCGGCGGATCCGACTGACCGTGGGACTGCAGTGGCTGGTCCTGGGGATCGCGCTTGGAAAATGTTTCGGCGCGCTGGTCTATTTCTCCCGGGGAATGGGGCTGTGAAGGCCGCGGCGCCGGCCGGAAGGAGAAAATTTATCATGAGGAGGAACCGCTATGGAAATCAGCAAGAAGGAATATAATGAGTACGTCAGACAGATCACGCCGGCGAATCCGCTTTGGAAGAACATGCTGCGGGCGTTCATCACCGGCGGCGTCATCTGTATGATCGGACAGGCCGTTATAAACGGTCTGATGTCCGTTTGCGGGATGGATCAGCAGACCGCGGCTTCCTGGAACACGCTGGCGCTGATCCTGGGAAGTATCCTGCTGACCGGTTTCAACATCTATCCGAAGATCGTCAAATGGGGCGGCGCCGGCGCGCTGGTGCCGATCACCGGCTTTGCCAATTCTGTCGTGGCGCCGGCGATCGAGTATCAGGTGGAAGGCCAGGTCTACGGCATCGGCGTGAAGATCTTCACGATCGCCGGGCCGGTGATCCTGTTCGGCATCCTGTCCAGCTGGGCGCTGGGAGTGGCGTACTGGGCCGTACAGATGCTGGGGCGGCTGTAGTTAAGGGACGTTCCGTTCGTGCGGAAATAAGATCACAGATCCGGCTTAAGCGTCTGAAAGCTGTACCGATCCGCGTCGGACACCGGGTCTGTGCGCAGCTCGCCCTCCTGGGAGGACAGAAGCAGATGGCTGTGCGCAAGCCAGACCTCCAGATTGCCGCACCACCGGCGGAACAGCTCTTCGTCATAACCGGTACGGTTTTCGTAAAAGCGGAAGGATGAGCCGGCGATCTGCCGGATCTGTCCCTTTCTGCCCAGGCGGAATACCTGGTAGGAATACTCGCCGAAGGTGTCGCGGTCTTCAATATGGACCGTCAGAAGATACCCGGTCTCCTCCAGTTCGCCGGCGTAGATATTGTTCCATCCGGCCCGGGCGGAGTGGGCGGAAAGAGAAAATGAAAGCGGTCCCGCTTCTTCATTGTGATAACGGACGAGCACGATCCCGCTGTTTCCGTCGCCGATATTGCCGGTATAGATATCGATCTGTTCCGCGCCCCGGGCGTCGGATACATCCGCGGTCTCGGTCCGCGCCAGCCTGTAATACGCCGCCAGGGCGTCGGCGCCGGTCGGCTGTCCGGTAAGTTCCGGAAGATCGTCGTACCAGCTGTCCGTTCCGTCGTAAGCCAGGTAGGAGATACCGGCTTTGTAGAAAGCGCTTTCCAGGGCGGCCTGGCTGATCCGGCCGTTCGTGAAAACCGCGTGGACCGGCGTATCCTGCCAGGTCAGACCATCCGTCAGGAGTCCGGCAAATTCTTCGAAGCCGGACTCTTCGTACCGCAGAGTCTCAAAACTCCGGTTGACCAGGAAGGTGCAGTCGTCCGCGAAAGGAAGGAACGGCAGTTCTTCACCTTCCGGCCATTCGGAAACGACGTAGCGGTCGAATCCCCGCGCGCTGCGGGAGATGGACCGGGGATAGAGCAGATAGGATCCGTCTGGGACGGTGCCGCCGCGCAGAATGTCCGGCGTGAGGGTTTCGGGAACCGCGGAGCGTTCCAGCTCGCAGGAGATCCCGGAACCGGAACCGGACAGGATCCCGGAGCCGAAGCCGTCCAGAAATGCAGCGGCTTCCTCCGCTGAAAGCGTGACCCAGACGTCGTACTGCCCCGCGTCCACCGCCACCACCCGGGTGTCGGCGAAGAGGAGAGGTGCGGCTGCGCCGCTTTCGGTGCCGCCGTCCTGCCGGCGGTAGAGGAGGAGACGGTCACCCTCCTGGGCGTTTTCGGCCATGCCGATGGGGACGGAGAAGAGATATCGGCCGTCTTCGAGCGGAAGGAGGTCGAAACCGACGCCGACGACCTGGATCGCTTCCGCATCTGCAGTGAAACGGCTGGATGGTTTCGCTTCGGCTGCCGCGGCTCCGGCGGTGTCCGATCTGGCGGTCTGCGTGCTGGATGCTGCAGTCAGCGTATCCGCCTCTGTCCCTTCCGGAAATACGATCCGCACCAGCTGTCCCGGCTCCAGCCCGGAGAAATCGATCTCGATATAAGGTTCCACAGTCTCCGCGTCCGGGATCTCCATTTCTCCCAATCCGGGGATCAGAATTACATAAGGGCTGTCCGCCGGACGGCCTGTTTCCGTATCAGCAGCCTTTATGACGCCGTAGTAAACAGGCGCGGCTTCGCCGGCTGACGTCTGTTTTCTGGGATTTGCCAGAAGAAGGACGGCGGCCAGCAGGCAGATCAGGCAGACCACGACTACCGTAGCGGCCGCGGGCCTTTGGAAACGGAGGACGTTTCGGATGCGGGTCTCCGGTTCCCGCTCGCCGAAGGCCAGAGGGACGCCCCGTGGGGAACCGTTCCCTTCTCCGGCCGCCAGAGCCAGAAGGGAGGCGGAATAGGCCTTTTTCACGCCGGTTCCGGCCCTCTGAAGGACAGCTTCGTCGCAGGACATCTCCATATCGCGTCCGCTAAGGGCGCAGGCCAGCCACACCAGCGGATTGAACCAGTGGAGGCACAGGGCAAGGCAGGCCAGAAGCCGGAAAATGTGGTCGCCGCGGCGGATGTGGATCCGCTCGTGGAGAATGATATAATCCGTGTGTTCCATATCAACGCCGGCCGGAATATAGATCTTCGGACGGATCAGGCCGAAGACGAACGGCGTTCCGAAGCCGCCGGTCTGCCAGAGACCGCCGCCAAGCGGCACAGCGTTCTTAAGCCGCCGGCGGAGACGTTCGCAGGAGACCAGGCCGCAGGCCAGAAGGAGCAGGACGCCCAGGGCCCAGACGCGGGCGCCGGCGCGCAGCCACAGTGGGAACGTCCGCGGCGGAGCGGCGGGCGGATCTGAAAGCGGCAGGCGCATCTGAAGATCCGGTTCCGGCGCCGACGAAGCGTCTCCATCGTAAGATACAGGTGTCATTTCCGGCGCCGGGCTGCTATATACCGCGGTCTCTGATATGTAGTTCATCCGTCCGTAATCGTCTGATTTCTCCTGCCAGAATCCCAGAAGCGAGACGCCGGAGGTGAAGGAGAACGGGCAAAGGAGCCGGAACAGAACCACGGCCCAGAGCGCGTAGGAAAAGATCCGCGGGGCGCGTCCCAGCGCCAGCCTCAGCAGCAGTACCGCCAGGATCACGGCGCTCGCCGTCAGGCTCATATTCAGGATCTCGATAAACAGATGTTCAAGACTCATGACTGCCGCCTGCCCCTTTTCTCTCTTCTGATCCATCTTCCGGGTCCGGGTATTCCGCGATCATCTGCTTAAGCTGTGCGATCTCCTGGCTGCTTAAGCGCCGCTTTCTGGAAAAAGCGGCCAGAAACATGGGCAGAGAACCGTGGAAGTTCTCATCGATAAACAGCTGTCCCTGGGAAGCCTGAAAGTCCTCGCGGGACATTAAGACTGTCACGGTGCCGTTCTCATTGGCGAAGATCCCCCGGTCACAGAGACGTTTTAGCATCGTATAGGCGGTGGTCCGTTTCCAGCCGAACGCTTCCGCGCACCGTCTGGCCAGCTGCCCTGAAGCGATGGGCGCCTCCGCCCAGATCAGTTCCGCGAAGCGCTGTTCCATTTCCCCAAGCTTGAATTGCTCCATAATGGTTCCTCCCGTCGTTTGTTCGTCCCCGCGCATGGCGTAAATGCGGCGCGAACGAATAATAAATGGAAAATAATTCTGTCTAATGACATTAGACAAATATAGTCTAACATCATTAGACAGAACAGTCAAGCGCTTTTTGCATATTCCCGTAATTCTTCTTTTCGTAATTTCCGGCTGCAAATCTCGGTTTGCTATTTACCTCCGGCTGCAAATCGATAAACGAATCACTAAAAAGTTTGTAAATCGATAGAAAAACTGCGGATCGAAAAAATCCGAATTTACGAAATTGATATTTTGCGGTAATATGGCGGTATAAGAATAATGGATTTGCGGGGGATTATTGGATGCTGACGAGATATGATTACGGAGATACAAATTCGCGGAATGTCCTGATCCAGCTGGTCGGGGATCATGATCTTGCGCAGCTGCCGGATACCGTGGAAACGGTAAGCGCCCTGGCGGGCGAAGACTTCTGTCTGACTGCGCTGAAGGTGGACGATTGGAACCGGGAGCTGTCGCCGTGGAAGGCCCCGGCTGTATTTCCATGCAGGCGGGGCGCCGGTGACGCTTTGTCTGTATTTCCATGCGAGAAGAGCGCCGGTGACGCGTCGGCCGTATCCGATGAAGAAAGTTTCGGCGGGGGCGCGCGGGAGACCCTGGATCGGGTACTGGAAGCGGCGTCGGACGCCGGAAAGCGCTATTTCATCGGCGGCTATTCCCTGGCGGGACTGTTCGCGCTGTGGGCGGTATACCAGACGGATGTGTTTGCGGGGGCCGCGGCCGTGTCCCCCTCGGTCTGGTTTCCCGGATTTGTGGATTATATGAGGGAGAAGGAGATCCTGACCGGCAGGGTGTATCTGAGTCTGGGCGACCGCGAAGAGAGAACCGGCAATCCGGTCATGCGGACGGTGGGCAGATGCATCCGCGAGGGCTGTGAGATCCTTAAAGGGCAGGGCGCGGACTGTGTTCTGGAGTGGAATAAGGGGAATCATTTTAAGGAGCCTGGGAAGCGGGTAGGGAAAGGATTCGGGTGGCTGCTGGGCGGCGGAAGGCAGGAGGATTAGCCGGAAATAGGTTGACAAATGCGCATGATATGCGTATAATACAACTAAGAAATACGCATAATATGCGCATAAACCATGGCGGCCGAACACAGATGCATCAGAAATGGGGTATGATGCATGAAGCGAAGAGATCTGATCAGACTGCTGGAGCAAAATGGATGGTATTTCAAACGAAGCGGGGGTAACCATGATCTGTATACGAATGGAAAGCAGACAGAAGCGATTCCAAGGCATACTGAAATTGATGAAATGCTTGCCCGGGCTATTATACGGAAATTAGGCTAGCGATAAGTGACTGTAATTCAAAACGGTCGGGAAAAGGAGGCAGATATGCTTAAAGAAGGTGCATATCCGATTATTCTGAAACCAACAGAACAGGGATATTATGTTAATATTCCTGATTTTCAATCCGGAACGCAGGGCAGGACGATTGTAGAGGCGATCGAGATGGCCCGCGACGCAATCGGACTTCTGGGGATCGATATGGAAGATGAACATAAAGAGATTCCCCGGCCATATTCGATTGCCGTACAATCAGATGAGGGCGACATCGTGACTTTAGTCGATGTGGATTTTGTCGAGTACAGGAGGCGGGTGGATAACAAGGCTGTAAAGAAAAACTGTACGATTCCGTATTGGATGAGCGTAGAAGCGGATAAACTGGGGCTGAACTATTCCCGGATCCTGCAGGATGCGCTTGCCGGTGTCCTGAAAAAACATTCAGTGAATAAAGGAATTTAAGACAGTTCGCCAGACTGACAGGCCTGCCAGCCTGGCGAATAGTTTCTCAGCGTCAGCCGAGCTCTTTCATCGGCTCGCCCCATTTCCCGAGATATCTTCCCCAGCTCAAAGCTGACGGGACTCTCCGCGATGGTCGGCACATCCAGCACCTCGCCCCATTCCACGGACGGAAGACGCTTCATCTTGTCGGGAGCGGTCCTTCCATAGGTGCACCCGTAGTAGTCCGCCAGCGGCAGCAGCCGCTCCGATACAAGATTTGCCGAGAATACGCCGTTTCTGCGTATCAGATCCTTTGTCTGCTTCTCCTCTCCGATGCAGGCCATCACGCCGAGACCTTCGGAGGAATGATAATATCCGAACCAGCAGAACAGTCCGAAATGGGGCTGCCCGTCTTCCTGTCTGGTGCCGTAGAGAAACAGCGCCTGCGGACAGAAATCATTGCCGATCTTCGTTTTCACTTTTGCCATATTGCAGATCCTTTCCCTTTTTTAACGCTTGTTCAGTCTGTTCCAGGTTGGAAACGATCCGGTCAAGATATTGTTCCAGTTCTTCGATCTCTTCCCGCTTAAAATTCTGGAAAAATAAATCGTCCATCTGCTTAGAGACCTGGTGATAGCGTTTCTCCAGCGCGCGGGCTTTCGGCGTCAGGCGGATCAGGCTCTGACGCTTGTCAAGAGAAGAAGCTTCCCGGCCGATCAGGCCGTTTTGCTCCATCCGGCCGAGCATCGCGGTAAGCGTATTCTTGGCCAGCCCTGTTTTCTGCGCCAGTTCCACGATCGGAATGCCTTCGCTTTGCCAAAGCACATACAGAATACGCCCCTGCGGCCCGTTAAATTCCTCTACGCCGCATGACTGTAAAAGCCGGTCAAAGACTCTGCCCTGAACCTGCTTGATCTGAGAAATCAAAAATCCTGTCCGTGTTTCCAATCTTTTGTCACATCTCCCTGCTCTGCCGCTTCGCAAGGAAAAAGCGGCGCTGTACAGCCTAAAAAAGGACGTCTCCTTTTCCAGACAAAATAGTACCATATAGAACTAATTGTGTCAAGGGGTATTTTACATTCTGATTTTTGTCACCGGCCTTTAGTGTCCTTCCGATACTGGACGGGCGAGCAGCCCACGTCTTCCCGGAAGCAGCGGGTGAAATAGTTCTGGGTGCTGAACGCCAGCTTTTCCGCGATCTGCTGGACGGACAGATCCGTTGAGGTCAGGAGCATCCGTGCGCGTTCGGTCTTCGCGCGGCGGATATAGAGGAACAGAGGGACGCCGGTTTCTTTCTTGAATTTTTCAGTCAGGTAATATTCCGTGTATCCGGTCAGGTTTGCCAGGTCGGAGATGCTGACCTTTTTGTCCAGATTCAGTTCAATGTAATCGCAGCATTTCTGGATGGCGGGGGAACAGTCGGGGTTAATGTGCAGATGGTGTACCCGATAGATGAAGTCGTGGTACATCGTCAGCGTAAGTTCGTTCAGTTCGCCGGTATCGCGGCTGTTCTCGGCGGCCTCGATGTAGGAATCTCCCAGAGGGTAAGCGATCTCCGGACTCAGACCGCCCTCCATTGCGGCGCGGCAGACCAGGGAGGTGAACACGATGATGCTGATTTTTGCCTGCCGGAGCGGATCCCTGCCTTGAACGGGAACGCCGGGACTCAGGCTGCTGCTTAAGTTCAGGGCGCTCTGGTAATTGATATCGCCTCTGCGGACCATTCCAAGAAGCGCCTGTTCCGCCTGGTAGACCTTCGTGCGGTCACGCTTACGGGGGGGCGCGGAAGATGCTGGTATGGCTGGAGCAGCCGCCGGCGCGTCAGCGGAGGCCCCCTCGCGGGGAACGAAGACATTTTCCTTCTGAGCGCCGGGAATGTCAAACAGATCATAAACTTCGGAATGACGGCCGGTCAGCGTGTTGTGTACCATAACCGCGTAGCGGGTGAAAATGGCGTAGGGCATGACGGGCATCTCCGAGGACCGCCGGATCAGTTCGACCGCCCAGCTGCCGTTTTCGAGGCTGTCCCGATAAGGCCGCAGCGCCTCGCGCAGCTGCGCCTCGGTGGGCGGCGCATAGAAGACCGGGCCGATGACGAAGAACAGGTTATCTTTGCGGGCAGTTTCAAAGGTAACGGCCCACTGCATCCCGATGGGAGAACCGATCAGGGAAGGGCGGTCCTTACGGGATGCGGCGCAGGAAAGAGCCTTCTCCACGCCGCCGAAGATACAAAACGCGTGATGAAAAAGATCCTGCTCCGCTTCGGGACAGGACGTGGCGATGACATGGCCGTCGTCGGCGTAGGCCCAGA
>CANQGA010000113.1 GCA_947600145.1 uncultured Lachnospiraceae bacterium
CCGCAGAATTTCTGGGCCAATTCCAGCAGCAACGACGCGGTGCGGGAGTTTGTGCGGCGGATGGACGCCGGTTCGGCCCGGAGGGAGCTGCAGGTGCTGGCAGACGGCGGAACGGTGAAGAAACGGATCCACCAGGAGCTGACGTACCGGGAGATGTATACCACGGTGGAGAACCTGTGGAGCCTGCTCTATATGACCGGATACCTGACGAGCGCCGGAAAGCCGGATGAGGATGGGATACCGTTGACTATCCCGAACCGCGAGATCCGCGGGATCTTCGCGGACCAGATCATGGAACTGTTCCGGGAGGAGACGAGGAACGACGGGGAATCGCTGAAGCAGCTGTGCGGCGCGTTCGCGGCCGGCGACGCGGCCGGGGTGGAGAAGGCCTTCGGAGGCTACCTGCGGCGCGCGATCAGCATCCGGGACACGTCGGTACGGAAGGTTCGGAAGGAGAACTTTTACCACGGGATCCTGATGGGACTTCTGGCGTACAAGGCGGACTGGATCGTGACGAGTAACCGGGAGGCCGGCGACGGCTACAGCGACATCCTTGTGGAAGCTGAGGACGGCAGCCTGGGGATCGTTATTGAGGTGAAATACGCCGAGGACGGCAATATGGAGTCTGCGGCGCGGGCGGCGCTTGCGCAGATCGAAACGAGGCGCTACGATGAGGCGTTTACAGACGATGGCATCGAACACGTGCTGAAATACGGGATTGCCTGCTATAAGAAGCGGTGCCGGGTGGAGCTGGCGGATGGATAATGCTACTGGCTGAACGAGGCTTACAGAACGATGGGCGACTGTCTTGCCGGAATGTTTTTTTGTACAAAGGTGTACAGCCTCACTTTCCATATGGGATAGTGGGGCTGTCTCACTTTTGGGGAGAGACACTGCCGAAGTCAATTTATGATCTGATATTCACAGCATCCTGGAATGCGAACTATATCATTTTCATTCGTTCCTGCAAATGCTGCCTTGCATGGTAAAAATGCTGATCGCAAAGGTCTGAAAATAATCCCGTGAATCACTCTGTCTTTTAATGGAATACAAGTATTCTCCTGGAACAACATTGGTTCTTCTACTATCAAATCTTCTTCCAGAAGATTGCCAGGCAAAGTTATTTCACAGTTCTGCTGCATACATATTCCGTCATATACGACATCAACCGCATCAAGCATTTCTTCTATCTCTTCCGGGTTTGCGAGATACCGCAATTTGAACTCAATGTTGTAGTATTCTTCAATGGCTCTCATTTTATTGAGACCTTCAAGCCAAAAATCTTGCATTTGGCAAACATGCTTCTTGCTTGTCCACATATCTCCAGGATCCCCTGCGGGAAGTGTTATCATGCGGCCTGCGGCATTTTCGATAACTATCTGGATCGTTTGCGCTTGTAAGCACTTTTTAACCAAAGCAAAATTACTAATCCGCTCTGCCACCTGGCGATCCAATACATGGTAACCCACCTCAAAAGCTGTCAAAACATCATTTACATATTGGACTAAAATCCGTATATATTGACTTTCGAATTGATATCTTGTCACATCGTTCCAATAGAATTCCAAAACCTCCCCACTTATCAGAGGAAATACCATATTGTCAATATAAAGTTTACCATTATAATGATATCTCGGAATTGAAAGCATGTATGGAGGAATATCATATCTGAAATCGTTCTGCAGAATTGCATTCGTCATATTAAGGAACCGACAAATCACCTGCATATCAGTCAGATGATCCGCGTTTTTCCCGAGTAAATCACGATAAAAACCAATTGCTTCTGCAGGAAGGTTTATTTCTTCTTCCATGGTTTCTTCCTGATAAACTATTTGCGCCTGAGGCTGTTCGTTAATTTTCTGTAATGCATGAAGACCATCTGACTTAACCTTCTTAAGACTCTCAAATGAAAATGACTGCAATTGATCTGAGGATGGAAGATCGTCTATTTTAACCTTCAGCATTTCATGATCCTCTACAATAGGATTATAAAAATAACCGAGCAAATCTTCTCCATCAGTTTCTATGTAGGCGGGCGCCTTGGTCCACATCGTATAAAACTGGGCCTGCCCTAATTCATCTGGTATTTTCCTAGGCTTTTTTGCCTCCACTACAAGAAGGCTATGATTTTGTACCCACTTTATATGCGATTGGGTGCGATTCCTATGATCGGCAAATCCTGTATCATCGAATAGAATGTAATCTGCATTTTTAGCTGAGAGTTTTTTCTGACCATTGTATCCATATACCGGGAACTCTTCCGCACGATATTCGGGCAGATAACCCATCGCCTCAAGAAGCGGAGCGATAAGTTTTGAACGCACTTCCGCCTCAGATTGAATTTTGGATTTTCTATATGATGTAACTATTTTTCTTATTTCTAAATTATCAGCTTTTAAATAATCCATTCTGTCATCTCCAGTATTTGTGACTATTTAAAAATATCATAAATCAATTAACTAGTCAATCTGAAAACGCTTCAATAGATAGCGTTAAGGAATCCTCCTTTTAAGATTGCGGAAGTTTGACAGTTGAATATTAGAAAATACTCGCAGGCCGTGTAGAACCGGTAATGTGATGCCGTATCCGTTGAAAACTGATATATTACTACCAATAGTCTGTCAGATTGTGGTTCGCAGGCTTTTCTTTTTTATCCCCTTGCGGTTTCCCGGCATTTCCGATATACTGAATATAGAGGTTGAGTGTGCATAAGACGTTCAAATATGTCAGAACGGGAAGGAGGATTGGGAGTTATGTTGCGGGAGAAAAAACTGCTCCCAATTGGGACGGAATTTTTTGATAAGCTGCGAAAAAACAATTGCTACTATGCAGATAAGACCCGACTGATCGCGGAACTCTTGAATTCCCATGCCGATGTGACGCTGTTCACGCGGCCGCGGAGGTTCGGAAAGACGCTGGCAATGACGACGATAAAAAGTTTTTTCGAGATTGGAACGGATCCGTCGCTCTTTGAGGGACTGGCGATCTCGCGGGAGAGGGAGCTGTGTGAGCGGCACATGGGGAAGTACCCGGTGATATTTGTGACGCTGAAGGATATAGAAGGAAATGATTTTCGGACTGCCTGCCGGATGGCTGCGAATAAGATCAGTCAGGAGGCATCCCGTTTTGATTTCCTCAGAACCAGTCCGGCCCTTACAGAGAAGCAGAAGGAGCAGTATGAAAAGCTGTGCAGCTGGGATATGGATACGGATGTACTGGCCGGAAGTCTGGGAAACCTTTGCTATTTTCTTGAAAAGCATTATGGGCAGAAGGTTATTTTGCTGATTGACGAGTATGATGTGCCGCTGCAGAAGGCTTTCTACGCTGGGTATTACGACGAGATGGTGCAGCTGATTCGCAGTATGTTCGCGCAGGCGCTTAAGACCAACGACAGCCTGGAGCGTGCGGTGCTGACCGGGTGTTTGCGGATTTCGAAGGAAAGCATCTTCACGGGGATGAACAATCTGCAGGTTTTCACAGTGGCGGATTCGGCATTTTCCGACTGCTTCGGGTTTACGGACGCGGAAGTCCGGGACCTTATGGACTACTATGATCTGACAGGCTCCTATGAAAGCGCGAAGGAGTGGTATGACGGCTACCGGTTCGGTGAAAAAGAGATATACTGCCCATGGGATATGGTAAATTATATCTACGACCTCCTTTTCAATCCGTTGGACACTCCGAGGAATTTCTGGGCCAATTCCAGCAGCAACGACGCGGTGCGGGAGTTCGTGCGGCGGATGGACGCCGGTTCGGCCCGGAGGGAGCTTCAGGTGCTGGCAGACGGCGGGACGGTGAAGAAACGGATCCATCAGGAACTGACGTACCGGGAGATGTATACGACGGTGGAGAACCTGTGGAGCCTGCTCTACATGACCGGCTACCTGACGAGCGCTGGAAAGCCGGATGAGGACGGGATACCGCTGACCATCCCGAACCGCGAGATCCGCGCGATCTTCGCGGACCAGATCATGGAACTGTTCCGGGAGGAGACGAGGAACGACGGGGAATCGCTGAAGCAGCTGTGCGGCGCGTTCGCGGCCGGCGACGCGGCCGGGGTGGAGAAGGCCTTCGGAGGCTACCTGCGGCGCGCGATCAGCATCCGGGACACGTCGGTACGGAAGGTTCGGAAGGAGAACTTTTACCACGGGATCCTGATGGGACTTCTGGCGTACAAGGCGGACTGGATCGTGACCAGTAACCGTGAGAGCGGCGACGGCTATAGCGACATCCTTGTGGAAGCTGAGGACGGCAGCCTGGGGATCGTTATTGAGGTGAAATACGCCGAGGACGGCGACCTGGAGTCTGCGGCGCAGGCGGCGCTTGCGCAGATCGAAACGAGGCGCTACGATGAGACGTTTATGGATGATGGCATTGAGAAAGTATTGAAATTCGGCATTGCCTGTTACAAGAAACGATGCCGGGTGGAACTGGCGGATGGATAGTGCTGCTGGCTGAAAGCGATATACAGGGCTGTGGGCGGCCTAAGAGACTAGCAGAAACGGCTGTGGCCATTGAAATTAAAAAAGCCAGTAGGGTTCAATTCACAGTCCTACTGGCTCTTTTAATGTTAAGCGTTGACTTTCACGTTGTTGAATGGATTCACTTCGATAACTTCTGGCTCATAATAAAGAGCCTTTCCTGAGATTTTAGATATCTTTGATTGTCTGGTGATATTTCGTATGATCTTTTTTCCTTACGACAAAGCAATCAGTGCCGTAATATTCCAGGATCTTTTTCATCCGCACCGTGTTCATCGCCGCCCGATAACTTAACACTGGAATATCCGGAGTGGGGCTTTCGAGGCGTTCCTTCTCACACTCTGCGTCTTCATACAGGTTTGTGAACTGGCGTGAAGACAGATCATCGGTCAGAAATTCCATGTAATTGCCCAGGTCTCTGACATTATAGGATATCTTATCACGTTTCATGGCCCACGACATGTATGGGGCCAACTCTTTGCTGACACGTCTTAACATTATGCAACCTCCTATGTCTTATATTGTTTATATAATTATCATGGCTATGGGAACAGCGGAAAAACCTCAGGAAATTTCTCAAAAGCAGAAAGCGGAAACATTTACCTTTTTATCTGATATGGAATGAGGGTATGAAAAAAGTTGGCGAATTTTCGGTTACAAAAACTTAATGGCGAGAGCCATACTAATATATGAAGGACTCCTGCACGGCGGCCGGCCGCAGCAGACGGAAAAGGAAGGGGAGAGGGCATGCGGAGCAAGGACATGACCGGCAGGCCAAATTGCAGGAGAACATCAAAAAATAACATAGGGGTAATGATTGCCCCAGAAAGGCAGGTAATTATTATGATTACAGTAGTAGGACTTAGAGGACAGGAATGGAAAATCAAATCGGCAACCGCTAACGGAGTTACATTTGTGCAGCATGAGGATTTGGAAGAGATGGCTGTCAAGGAAGGTGTAAAGGCCGATTATGATAGCCTGGGAGAAGATGAAAGAAACGCCTATGCAGGGTGTACGGTTTATGCTGATGGCATTATGCATTACGGAATGGCATTAGCACCGACAATGCAGCAGGCATTTAGTCTGGCTTACGACGATGCTATTCTTAGTCTTTACGGAATCGAAGCGAAATCGTATGATGAATATTTGATCGGGATGGCAGCGAAAGCGAAAAAAGCTTCCCAGGGCACATGAGGCGGAAAGGCTTCTGAGTGGTAAGACAGTAAAATAGATTATGGGCCGCCGTAGCTGTGGGCTCATATATGCCCCTCCCTCCGCATAACAAAAATCTGCTTCAATCAGGGGGAATATTCTCCATCTGCATGGACGCATGATGCCGATAGCGGGCCATGGGTACGGCGGGCAGTACAAAACGGATGAAAATGTGATTTTGATTTCCACTGTATCCACTCGTTCCAGAACAGCATCAGAATAGTTATTTCCATATATTGAGAAGATTCTGTCCATGTTCTATATGTGTTATAAGGGCATGGGCAAGCGGTTTGCGTCGGTCAGCAGCAACCGGATAAAAAGCCCCGCATTGAGGCGGCGGTGCTGAACAACTTGACGCCGCTCTCCAGGACAGAGATATGCAGGATTCCCCTGGATGTCAACCACATGACTGTAGAGGCCGTTCTGGGGGCCAATGGAGAAGGATGAATCAATATAGAAAATCAGACTATCCAGATCTGCATGTTATATGAAAGTGTAATGAGAAAGGCTGATTGCGTTGCCGGGTTTTATCATGTCCGTAAACAGGCAGAGGAGCGACCATATGCATTGACGGTATATAGTTTTTCACATATGGTAAAATCCACTTTGTTTACTGTGTGCGCCGTAGGTAAACGACATATCAGTACATGTCCGCTCACATACACGGCTCTCACATACGCACTGCAGCTGGTATTAATCTGGCGAACAGCCAATTTTCGATGGTTTGCGGGACAGTTTTCAGCAGAAAAACGTATCCGCAGAAAATTTGCCTGGAAATAATTTGGTTTCTGATAAAATGGCTATCCGCAAGTTTTTTAAAAGACGTCATGAAAAGGATTTAATAAATTTTCAAAAAATATATTGACATATTTTTAGTATATGCTATGATAACAGTCGTTGTACATCGGGCATAGACGGAAACAATTTCATATCGAACGCGAAAGCTGGTCAGTCCAGAAGCGAAACATGATGTACCCATACCATAGGGTATTGTTATGCATAGCTTTTGGCTGACCATTTTTTTTGAAAAAAATTTAGCTTTTTGCGTGGAAAATCCGAAATCCTGTCCGATAATAACAATACGAAGCACTAAAGGAAAGTTTTCTATCAAGGGAGGAAAAGTCACATGAGGAACAAGATTAGCCACTACATATCTTTATTATTGCTTACCACTGTCGCCGCTATGTTGCCGCAGTCCGCCGCGTACGCCTATCAAGTCAATGCCAGCAACAATGCTTACTATAAGGAAGTGTCCGATATTGCGACGGCCTTAACTGCAAACTTCAAAGATGAGCGGGAACGGGACTGTTGCTACAGCGCCATGATGGCCGGGGTCTTTGGCGAGCATTACAACGACTGGTATTACAACCGGGCAGAAAATGACCTGATCTGCGTTATTGACGCCAATGAACCGAACCTGCTACTGAGTGAGTTTGCAGACATGTACGGTCCAGTCAAGTATTACGATTTCGGCGATGGACGTCATTATTACTGTGCGCTGAATAAGATTTTACTGAATGCAGATGGGATCAATGAGCAGAATTATACGAGCCTCAAATCCGTTTATCAGGCCGCAGTCGCGTTGAAAGAACAGACCGAGGGTATGAACGTCATGGATAAAGCGAGAGTGATCCACGATTACATGGTCGCCCGATACACTCCTGGTTCACAGGAAGACCTGAATGCACACAGCGCTTTTTATATGGAAGCTAACGGGCAGGGTGTTTGCTCTGCGTATATGGTTATGTATCTAATACTCGGCCGCTACTGCGGATTGGATATCGGATCCATTGAATACTGGAGCATTCAAGGCACAATGCATACGATCAATACGGTCCTTTTGGAGAACGGCGAGGTGCGGTACGTGGATATGCTGTGGGACGACACGTATGACAGCTATCAGTGGTTCATGGAAACCGAGGCAGAGAACCGGCGCTCCCATCCGAGAATTGAGGGGCGCGAAATAAGACGTTAGGCGATGCCACGGCTGTAGCCGGGTTTAAGACAGGCAGTACTTAAGGCAACAAAGCAGATTAACAGGAGGAATATGTGAAGAATTTTAATGTCGGTAACAGAAGGTGTTACCGCAGTCCCTGTCTACCAGGTCCGGGAAGGCTGCAAATGTAAGAATATCGTAAGATCATTTCCGTGGTTTTTAACCGGTTATATCCGATAATCACACTAAGGAGGAATAGCAACATGCCTAAAAGGAATATATGTAAAATCTGTGGCGCTCCCATGTGGACGTCGCAAACAAAGATTTCCCTCATGGACGGCAAAATATGCATGTGTGAGGAGTGTGCGCAGGATGTATATAAGATCGTCTGGATAAAATCAGCAAAGGGGGTGCTCGATGTTTACCCCAAAGCAAACAGAGCTTATGCTTTTTCTCCTGCCGATCTCGATGATCTGGAAGAACACATTCTGGACATTGACGATCCGATGGATTGCGTAGAGGATGAACAAAAAACCAAGCAGAAGCGAAAGACTTGTCCCGATATTAAAAAAGTCACCCCATCGGAGATCTATGCACAGCTGTGCCGCCGTGTGATCGGACAAGATTACGCAAAAAAAGTACTCTCACTCGCCCTCTACGACCATTGGAACAGAATGCAAAACCGGAGTAGAAGTAAACGTACGCTGAAGAAGAGCAATGTACTCCTGCTCGGACCGACTGGCTCGGGCAAGACGCTTCTGGTGCAGGCGGCCGCCGACATCCTCGACGTACCGCTGGTCATCATGGACTGTACGTCTTTTTCGGCCACCGGCTATAAGGGCAACGATGTCGACATGGCGATAGATCAGCTGCTGCGTGCGGCGAACGGAGACAAAAAGAAGGCGGAACATGGCATTATTTTCTTTGACGAGATCGACAAGCTGTCTGGTCGCGACGAGGAGAGAGGGAGCGTCAGTTCGATGGCTGTCCAACAGGAGCTCCTGAAGCTTATCGAGGGTACAGATGTCTTAATGGATCCGAAGAGGTACGGCGTTGGCGGAAAGGTGGACTCAGTGAACACGTCAAATATGCTTATCATCTGTGGCGGGGCGTTCGTGGGGCTCATGGAGGGGAAAGAACAGAGCGGGGGCCGTCCGATCGGGTTCAACGCGGGGGCATTCACCAATGACGACATGGTCTCCACTGATTCAGCTACGCCAGGGCTGGGGCAGTGTCAGGCCGTGGCACGGGGTACTAAGCCTTCCCCTAAAGAAGTTGCCACTGAGGACCTGATACGGTTCGGAATGATCCCCGAGTTGATGGGGCGGTTGCCGATCAAGGCCGTTTTAGACCCATTGGGGAAAGACGACCTGGTGCGCATCCTGACAGAGCCGGATGATTCAGCGGTGTCCCAGTACCAGTCTGCGCTGGCGGCGGAGAATGTGCGGCTGTCCATAACACATGAAGCCCTGGAGGCGATCGCGGATCGCGCTTTGAAGGAAAACTACGGGGCCAGGGGACTTAAATCAATTTTGGATAGGCTTCTGCTGGAGACGAGATTCCTGGCGCCGACGCTTCCGGACGGAAAATACCAGTTAGAACTTACGGCCGACGACGTGAACGGCATAACAAGGCCGGAGGATCATATTAATCGATGCGGCAGAAAAGGAAGGGCCGCATAAGATTCGGATAACTCCTGCATGGCCGAGACGTCTCAGTGGCGACGGCCTTCAGAGAGGAGTCCAGGCAATCTGCGAAGACGGCAGGCAGGGGATATGTTACACGTAAACGATAGGAGAGGAGGATCAGAAATGTACGCAAAGGTATATATCACAGGCGATACGCACGGCGACTTCCTGCATATTCAAAAGTACGCCAAAAGGAAGAAAATATCAAGGGGTCCAGACCAGTCGCCGGTACTGTGCATTGTTCTGGGTGACGCCAGTCTGAATTATTACGGAGATGAAAGGGACGTTGTCCGAAAAAAGAGGGCGTCTCAGATTCCGATGACATTCTTGTGCGTTCACGGTAACCATGAGATGCGCCCATACGAAGCGGAAGGCTATGAACTGGTGAAATGGCATGGCGGCCTGGTGTACCGGCAGAAGGAATACCCGCAGCTATTGTTTGCCCGGGATGGCGAGGTGTACAGCATCAATGGCGTGAATTACATGGTCATTGGCGGCGCTTATTCTGTCGATAAGGCATGGAGACTGAGAAGCGGCCA
>CANQGA010000114.1 GCA_947600145.1 uncultured Lachnospiraceae bacterium
TGTGGCGGCGGGGCGTATGAAACATTTACCACTTAAAATTCGACAGAAAACGATTTATAATGTAAGGGTATCTGTGAGAGGCAGGTATCCTTTTCTTATCGCAGCTTGTCAGAGCAGGCGCCGGGCGGATGAAAGCGGATACCCCTTCGCGGGAATTCAGGATGAAAAAGAAAGGTGAGCGTAAGATGAGGAAGTACACGAAGAACGGGGAACTGGAGGCTGTGATCTGCAACCATTGCGCGAAGAAGCTGGCGGTGAAGGACGGTATTGTCCGGGAGGGCGTGCTGATGATCGATCACGCCTGGGATTATTTTTCCGAGAAGGACGGGGAGGTGCACCATCTGGATCTGTGCGAGGAGTGCTACGACCAGCTGATCCAGGGGCTGCGCCTGCCGGTGGATATCGAGGAGCGGACGGAACTGCTGTAGAGCTTTTGGATCATAAGATTCCGCATGTCCGGTCAGGCCAGCCAGGCCGGATATGCGGATTTTTATTTCCATGCGAAGAAAGCGCCGGTGACGCCCTGTCCGTACTTCGGTTTGGAGTCTGTATCAATTGCCGCTGTCGGATTATAATAAAGATACAGGACGGCAACGCCTGAAAATTATGTAAGGAGGACGGAAACAAATGGTGAAACAAGACAGTGCCGTTTTCGGAGACGGAAACGGTTCCCAGGGGGGCCGCGGCTGCCGGACGGAAATGGACCGGTTCTGTGAGGAGTGGCTGGATTCAAAGCGCGAACGCGTCCGCGAATCCACCTATGTGAAATACGACAGTATCCTGAGAAAGCACGTGCTGCCGTTTTTGGGCGGTTGCCCGCCGGAGGAGATCGGAACCAGACAGATCGAGGCGTTCAGGGAAGAACTGACGGAAGAGGGCCTTTCGCCCAAGACAGTCAAAGATGTGCTGGTCGTCTGGAAACAGATCCGAAACTATATATACAGAGAATACCCCGGCAGGCTGGCCCGGGAGGAGGTCGTTTATCCGAAACAGACGGACGCGGATACGCGGATCCTGACGATGGGCGAGCAGCGCAGGCTGTTAATGTATCTGACGACAGATATGGATCATGGTAAATTCGGCGTTCTGCTGGCACTGTTTACCGGCATGCGGATCGGAGAGGTGTGCGCCCTGCGATGGGAGAGCGTGTCCTGTGAGGAGAGGACGATCCATGTGTGCCAGACTGTGCAGCGGATCAAGATCATCCGGAGAGAGGCGGGGATCTCCTCAGCCGGCGGCGGGGCGGGGGCGCGCACCTGCGTTCTCCTGAGCGCGCCCAAGAGCCGGAGATCCAACCGCGTGATCCCCATGCCCGAGGTGCTGACCGGACTCTTCCGGCAGATGCGCCCGGCCGATCCGTCCGCCTACGTGCTGACGGGGACGGACCGATTCATGGAGCCGAGGGCGATGCAGTACCGGCTGAAGCGGTATATGCGGGAGTGCGGCCTGGAGGGGGTGCATTTCCACACGCTCCGCCATACATTTGCCACCCACTCCGTGGAGGCGGGGGTAGAACTGAAATGCTTGAGCGAGATCCTGGGACATTCGAGTCCGGCAATTACGATCAGCCGCTACGTCCACACGTCGATGCGGTTTAAGATGGAGAATATGGAAAAATACGAGAACGCGGTCATTCAGAAACCGTGAGCAGAGAAAGGGCGTCGGCGCTTATCGAGGCATATTGGCGCAAAAAATATCGCAGAGTTACATACTCTGCGAAAAATCTGATAATCATTTCTGCTTTTATTATAGTGTGATTCCCATAAATAGGCAACCAGTTTATAAAAATTTAATACATTTCAGCCCGGATTCCGGCCTGATGCAGGCGGAGTATGAGAACTGTAAACGCATTCATGTCGTTTTCCGGGCTGCTGCCCCCGAAAATTTTTCGCAGAGTATGTAACTCTGCGATATGGTCATAGAAAACCGGTTGTCCTGTCGCTGCCGTACGGGAATATGGCGTCTGCCATTTGTTTCCGGCAGCGGAATCGGGAGGCGGCTTTGTCGTTGGGAAAGAGGTGAGAGGGGGAATGGACTTGCTTACGAGGGAAGGTGTTACCCGTGTCGACAGGAAAGAGCGGGTATTCAGGATTTGCGTGCGGGACGCAGACGACGGCTTCTTTGCGGGCGTCGTCCAGAATCTGAGCACGGACCAGAAGAAATTTTTTGCCGGTCTGGACCAGGCGTTTCTTCTGATCAACGGATGGATGGATGAGTGGGATCAGCCTTCGGGGGATTCCGAACTGCGGGAGTTTCAGACGGAATGCGGCGTTCCCTTCTATATGGAGGAGATCCCGGATGACCGGCCGGAGCGCGGCGGGGAGGAGCCGGAAGCGGCGGCCGCAGCGGAATCCGGCCTGCGGCAGTGCCCGGGGCTGGGACGGCGCGGGGCGGCCAGGAGGAAGGAAGCGTTCCTGGTACGCATTATCTGCCGCCAGCATACCAGCTGGCAGGGGGAAGTCTGCTGGAAGAACCAACGGTTGTATTTCAGGAGCACGCTGGAGCTTATGAGCCTGATCCATTCCGCGCTGAAACCGCGGGTGAGACGCAAAAGCGCCCATACAGCGTGAACGGGCGGCCGGCACGTACGGCCCCGGCGGCCCGCCGGAGCGGTTTCGGCAGGGAGAGCGGCGGCCGGTGCCGGACTAAGCCCAAACAACAGAAAGCTGCCATTGTAAAAGGTTCGATTAAAAAGGAGATTCGATCATGAAAAGATTAAGGAGATATATAGCAGGTCTGCTTGCGTTCGTCATGGTGATGACGAATGTCTGCGCGAACGTGACGACAGCGTGGGCCGCGGAAGGCGGCGTCGGGGATGCCGCGCCGTCAGGCGGAGATACGGTGGAAGTGTCATTGCATATTGGCGACAGCTTATATTTGCCGGATCTGGTAGAGGGGGAAGACGGCGAATGGGAGTATGATGCGGACACAGCAGGACAATATGTGGATATCAGCGGCGACGGTCTTACCATGACAGGTAAGGCGCGCGGAGCATTTACGGTGACTTTCACGGAGAAAGCCGGCGGTCTGCTGCCGCCGGAGACGGTCCAGGAAGCGACAGCGCAGGATGCGACGCCGTCAAATGCTTCAAAAACGTTCAGGATCCGGGTGCTTCCGGAATCTTCCGGCGACCTGGGCGATTTTCTTGTTGCCATGGAAGTGTACCAGGTTACCGGGGATACCACCCGTCTTGTCGTAAGAACCGGGAAGGATGGAGAAATCCTTGAAAAGGGCGAAGGAAAGCTGATCAAGGATGGCGAGTACCGTGTAGTCCTGCAGTTCAGGGAGCCGGAACAGCAGGCCATGCTTTTCCGCGCCGCCACTCCGGAGGAGCTTGCGGCTGCCGGCATCTCAGAGTATCCTGCGGGCGAGTGGATGTATGTGCTTCTGGGCGATATAGACGCGTCCAAGATCGGCCAGGATCAGGAGGAGAATGGGAATGTAAAGGTTGTAAACGGAGGCAAGGCGCTTTTGTTCCGTTTCCAGACCGATGTTAGCGGGAACCATATCACCTACTGCAATATTACATTTACCGGAAACCTGGATGAGAACGCCGATCTCGAGAATATCCAGATCGTGCATGGAAGCAGCGGCGGCACCATCGAGTTTGAACCGGAGACAGCTCCGTCGGTGGAGAAGGAAGCCGGCCAGTACAGAGTAGATGCGGATGCCGGCCAGCATCGCATTCCTTATACGATAACGGTCGCCAATCCTGAGTCCGGAACGACGATTAGCAGTATCACTGTTACAGATACGATACAGACGCCGGGAGCGAAGCTGGCTGCAGGTACCGTCAAGGTAGACGAAACTCCTGTTCCGGCTGATAGGATTACAGTAAATGAGGATGGCGGGTTCACGATCACAAATTATCCGGTGCAACTTGAGCCTGGAGATAAGATTGTTATCACTTATGAGGTAGATGTGAATGAGCTGCTTGCGAAGCTCGGCTCTTCTGCCGCTGCCTTTAATGTGAATAACACCGTCGAGGTGTGGCCGGATGGCGCTGAGGAACCTCTGACAGACGATGAGTCCAGCCAGGTATATCTGGGTAAACTGACAAAGTCGGGCGGATATCCGATAACCTGGTATGACAATCCTGAGCTTATCTACTGGTGGATCACTGCCTATGATCCTTATCTTGGGCTGGATGATAAAGGGGCGGACCGTGTTCTTTCCGACGTCATGCCGAAACAGCTTAAGTTTGATGATATTGTGGGCATACAGTTTATGACATCCGTAGAAGGTGATGATGGGAACCTGTCGTCCTACCCCTTCTTTAAAGTTCATTCGGATGAAAATTACACCATTGCAAGATTAGTGAATAAAGGTGTCCTGTCATACGTGGAAAAAGATGGGCATACAGTGCTTGAGTTTAACCTTGTAAAACTTGCTGAATTGTCCAGAGAGATTGGCATGAATCTTTTTGAGACGGAGGATCACAAAAATCTTGAGATTGGCATATATACCAATCCGGAAGGGACCGGTTATTATGAGAATCATGCTAAGATAACCCTGCCAAGTGAAATCGTGGAGCGGGACGCTGAGGCACACATTAATATAGGGCCGGCAGGCGTTGATGTAGAAAAGACCGGAAAGCTGAATAGCGACGGAAGGAAACTGGATTACACCGTTACGATGAATGTGGGAGTCAATATCGGTGAGGGGACGGGCTACTTTAACGGCCAGGCTATGATACACGACGTGATGTCTATCATAACCCCGGAGAAAGATTACCTCTTCGATGTTTCGAAGGGGATCGAGATCAAGTCTGTTGTAGCGACCTATAAGGATGGGGATGAAGATAAGACCTGGTGGTTTACAGAAGATAGTAATGAGCCCGGACATAAGTATGAATTGTACAAAGTACACCAAATTGGTTACGGAACAGAAGATGAATGGCTGTCAGCAGATACTTATCAAGATATTTCGGTTTCCAGCGAGACCTGCCTGTTTTTCAATCCTGAAGAAACAGAAATTGAATGGTGGAACAAGAGAGTGCAGGGCCATTGGCCGGACGAACTGAATAATCATGATGTGACGGTGACGATCAATTACACCATCGATCCGGAATACGCATACTTTATTGATGTGGAGAATGGATCTTGGGTCAAAAAAGCGTATAACGGCTGTGATACGCTGGCAGCGTATCTGGAAAAAGAAGAAGACGTGGTGGTCCATAACACGGTCACTGGAGCTGTAAAGGGTTCATCCGACGCGGATTATTTCGACCTGAATCTGACCAAGCCTCTGAAGAAAGACGGCGAGCTGAAAACAGATCCGGCAATTTCGCAGAAGAGAGCGGCTTACACGGTCACCTTCCACAATGGCCTGGATAACGACAGCGCTATTCCCAGGGGAGCGGGTAATATCGTCTTCAAGGATCACTTTGACAGCAGCATGGTTTATGTGAGCGGAAGTCTTAAAGCCCAGCTGAAGAAAACCACCGGCGAGCTGACCGAGTTCACATATATAGGCGACCAGGATACCCTTGCGCAGGGCGGGGTGCTCACCGCTTCGTGGAGTGATTTCATGACAGCCGACGGACAGACGCTTCAGCAGAATTTCAACGATCAGACCGCGCATTATCAGTACATCTTCACGTACGAGCTGGAACCCGGCGAATCGTTCCCGCAGAAGGTGGATGGTGAATACGCCGCGCGGATTCCGATCGACAACGAGGCATGGCTGGAGTTTGATGGAGGCGAACTGGCGCATGTAAACGAAGAACTGCAATTCCCCACCGGCGTCCTGACCAAAGGGGCGGTCATAGAGGGTGATAAAGTAGCGTTCTACGTGGAGATCAACGAGGAGTCCCAGGATCTCTCGGCTGGAGAGCTGATTATTGTGCGAGACGATCCCTCCAACCATGAAGACCTGGAGATCGTCGCTGACAGCATTACTGTGACAGAGTATACAGACGGCGAGACGAGGTTGCTTATCAGAGGAGTTGATTACACAGAAGAAATGAGTGCCGACGGCGCGTTTACGCTCCATCTGCCGGATAAGACGCATCTGCGCGTGCGGTATGAATATGCCCTTAAGCCGGAAGCTAAGAGCAAGGCTAAAGTGTCCATTACCAACAAAGTGAACATCGAGGGTAAGAGTCTTCTGGAGGATGGCCAGACCTGGGAGTTTGAGACATCCAGCATCGGCGCTGATTTCGGCGGATCCAAGGCTTCTCTGACGCTTAAGAAGGTACGAAAGGATACGCAGGAACCGGTTCCCGGCGCTCAATTTATCCTTTATGTGCCAAATCCGAACGGTACCGCTACCGACGAGGCAAAAGATGCGGCAGAAGCAATTAATAAAAAGAGTATTATCTATAACGGTAAACTGTCGCCTGTGGCGGTCTATGAGACCGGATCAGATGGAGAAGTCCAAATTGACTGGAAGCTTCTTTCTACTGGTGTTACCTATGCGCTGGCAGAGTATCAGGTACCGGGCGGATATCGAAAACTGAGAGATCCGGTCATTTTCAGGATCGAGAGGATTGGGGAGAGAGATCTTGTTAGAGTTCTAAAAGGTTCGAATGACCTTATAAAAACCGAAGGGAATGTTTTGACTGTCGCCAACGAATATGGTGTGGAGTTCACTCCTGCGGTTAAGAAGGAGATCACAGGCGATCCTGTACCGGCGGATCAGAAGGAGAACTTTAAGTTTAAGCTCAGCGCAGTTTCAGGTAATCCTGCAGGCGGCGCAGCCTACAATGGAGCGGAAATAGCGGACGGATCGACGGATGTAGCTGAGATCACAGTGCAGGGGGCCGGAACGGGAAGTTTTGGGCCGATTACATTTACCGAACCGGGAACCTACAGCTTTGAGATCACTGAAATTAAAGGCGAAAATCCGAGCTATTCCTATGACGAGGCTGTCTGGACGCTGGCGGTTACGGTCGCGGATCAGAATGGAGAGCTGACAGTGACAGGCCATACCTATGCCGCTGCCGGCGACGCCGCGGGAAATGAAGAAGCGGCGGCATTTACCAACACCTACACGCCCGCACCCGTGAAGACAGCAATCGGCGTGAAGAAGACCGTGACCGGCGAGGTACCGGCTGGAACAGATCCGGAATTCACGTTCACGTTATCGCAGCCTGAACCGGCTGCTGAGGGCGTGAAGCTTCCGGGTTCGCTGGAAGTTACCGCGAAGGCCGGGGAAAGTAAGAACTTTGACGACATCGAGTTCACGAAAGCCGGAACCTATGTTTTCGAAGTAACAGAGACTGCCGGAACTCAGCCTGGATATACGTACGATGGTTCGAAGTACAGTATAAGTATCACAGTTGAAGACCGGGCAGATCAGCTGACTGTAACAAAACGTGAAGTCACCAAACAGCTGCCCGACGGGACGACAGAGACATTGGCACAGACTGCGGCAGGTGAAGCTTTAACCGTAGAATTCACGAACCAGTATAAAGCAGCCGAGACCGGATACGCGCCTCAGGTCGTCAAAGCGGTTGCCGGAGACAAAGCGCCGAAGGCGGAGACATTTGCCTTTACGTTGGAAGCCGACGCTGCGAACCCGGAGGGCGGCGCGGTGCTGAGCGAATCGGCGACAGCGGCCCGGACGACAGTAGAAGGCGCCGGAACGGCCAGCTTTGACGAGATTACCTTTAAGAAAGCCGGAACCTATAGGTTTACGATTAAGGAAGACGCGGGTTCGGAGAAGGGCTGGATCTATGACGAGGCTGTCTGGACGCTGACGGTTACGGTCGCGGATCAGAATGGAAAGCTGGAAGTGACAGGCCATACCTATGCCGCTGCCGGCGACGCCGCGGGAAATGAAGAAGCGGCGGCATTTACCAACACCTACACGGCTCCCGGAAAACTGACGATCCGCAAGACGGTCGGCGGCAGCACCGGAGAGCGTGAGAGGGATTTCAACTTCACGGTGACGCTGACAGACGCGGAAGGCCAGCCGCTGGCGGGCAGCTATCCCTATAGCGGAAGCAGCAGCGAGCAGGATGTCGCTGCGCCGGCCGGCGGAACGGTGGAGAACGGAAGCCTGAGCGTGACCTTAAGGCACGGCCAGCAGATCACGATCGAGGATCTGCCCGCCGGTACGCGGTACACGGTTTCTGAGACAGAGGCCGATACGGAAGATTATACAACGACGGTCACTGTCGACGGCGCGGCCCGGACGGGAGACGCGGAGGGAACTGTGACGGCGGATGCAGGAAGCACGGTGGTGTATCTGAACAGTCGGGGAGGCACGACGCCGGGCGATAACCCGGGAGATAACCCGCCGCCGCCGGGAACGACGGAGATTCCGGAGAATCCGACGCCGACCGGCACGCCGCCCATCGAGAATATCACCGATGAGCCGA
Source organism: uncultured Lachnospiraceae bacterium (assembly GCA_947600145.1). Taxonomy (GTDB): domain Bacteria; phylum Bacillota; class Clostridia; order Lachnospirales; family Lachnospiraceae; genus UBA3402. Next base: position 8,327 of record CANQGA010000114.1, read on the forward strand.
CCCCGCTTTCCAGCCAGCGTGAGCTGGAGAACATCGAGGATGAGGATGTACCGCTGGCGTTTATGGCTCCTATGACAGGAGATGAGACGCCTACCGGAGCGGCGGCGCTGTTCGGGCTCATGGCATTGGGCATGATGGGCGCGTTTGGGATTCTGGCGTCCAGGAAAGAGGAAGACGAGGCTTAACTGCAGGGAAAGGCAGGATCAGAAACTATCAAAGAGAAACGGCGGGTCGTCCACATTATGGGCGGCCCGCTGCGGCGTTCTCATGCAGGAAGAGCGTCTGCGACACTCTATTCGTATCCCCTCAACGGCAGATCAGTTGAAGTTGACAAAGTGCGTTCTTGCGGGTAAAATATCCATATTATGCGGGGCGCGTCCGCGGCAGCCGGCAGTTCTTCCCGAGGGGCAGAACGAAGCGGCGCCGCAGCCCTGCCGGGCCGGCGGAATCGTACTGTGATGCCCGCGCTCCGCGCTTCATGAATGGAGAATGATCTATGCTTGATGTATGTCTTCTGGGAACCGGAGGGATGATGCCTCTGCCGTACCGGTGGCTGACGTCGCTGATGACCCGCTGCGGCGGAAGCAATCTGCTGATCGACTGCGGCGAAGGGACCCAGATCGCGCTGAAGGAAAAAGGATGGAGCCCCAAGCCCATCGATATCATATGTTTCACCCATTATCACGCCGACCACTGCAGCGGTCTTCCCGGCCTTCTGCTGACCATGGGGAACGCGGAGCGGACCGAGCCGGTGGTGATGATCGGCCCGAAGGGCCTTAAACGGGTGGCGGACTCTCTGCGCATCATCGCGCCGGAGCTGCCGTTCGAGCTGCGGTATGTGGAGCTGGCAGAGAACCGGGAACACCTGCACATCGGTCCCTATGACATCGACGCGTATAAGGTGAACCACAATGTGACCTGCTACGGCTATTCCATTTCCATCCCCCGCAAGGGGCGGTTCGACGTGGAGCGGGCGAAGAGCCAGGGAGTTCCGATGAAGGCGTGGAGCCATCTGCAGAAGGGTGAAAATGTGTTTATGGACGGCGTCACATACACGCCGGATATGGTACTGGGGCCGCCGAGGCGCGGTCTTAAGGTGACCTACTGTACGGACACACGGCCGGTGCCGGTGATCGCCGAGTACGCCGCGGACGCGGATCTGTTCATCTGCGAGGGCATGTACGGCGAGGACGGCAAGGAAGAGAAGGCCCGGGACTACAAGCATATGACCATGTACGAGGCGGCCCGGCTGGCCAGGGAGGCGCAGCCGAGGGAAATGTGGCTGACCCATTACAGCCCGTCGCTGACCCGGCCGGAGGAATATATCGAGAAAGTCAGGGAAATATTTCCGCGGAGCGTGGCGGCACGGGACGGGCGGAGCGTGGAACTGGGATTTGATGAAGAATGAGAGAACGGCTGCGAAGGCCAGCGCGGAAACTGTGAGGCACTGAATATCTTATGAAGAAGAACACAACCCCCGAGGACGTCTATATCCTCGCGATCGA
>CANQGA010000115.1 GCA_947600145.1 uncultured Lachnospiraceae bacterium
AGCGCGAGTGGCTCAGGGGTGGAGCACCACCTTGCCAAGGTGGGGGCCGCGGGTTCGAATCCCGTCTCGCGCTCTTTAATTTTATGTGGGAATCCCGCAATTCTACGGGATTCCCGCTTTTTTGATGTGTATCAGCTAATTCAAAAAAACGAAGCAAGTCCGACGACATGCGGAAGGTTCTGAAAAGTTAAGCAAAATATTTGACAATTATTCGAATAATTGCAGACAATTAATTCAAAACAAAAGAAGATGCAAAAATCTTAAAAAATTTTTGAAAAAAGTATTGACAAATACTTGGGTTTCTGGTATAGTAAAACCATCAAAAACAAAGACACAAAAGAGAGACATAAAATCTAAGCAAAGGAGGTACGGTCCAAAGAACACGTAAGTTTCGTTTCATCTGCAGGACAGATGGAACACAGGATTTCCGATCTGTGACGAAGACCCCAAGAAGAATATCTAAGATGGCTGCAGGGCTCGCCGGTTCATGATATGACGAGAAAGTATGATGGAACAGAGAGATACCGATCGCAGGGATTAGAGTAAGAGAATAGAAGAAAAGGAGAGGGACAAGGTCAGCAGAGAGGACAAAATTTATATAGATATCATCAAGAAATGAGAGGTATGGTCCAATGGATGCAATAGTTTGACGAGGGTATCGGCGAGAAAAAAGAAGCTGATACCCTCAAATCATATCCCGGCATGGCTTTTATCCCGGAACGGCTTTTTAGGCGCGGGATACGCGGACGGAGGGAACGGACGAGCGGGAATGAATGGGAATAAGCGAGAGCGAATGTGCAGGCGCCGTTGGGGCGCTGTTTTTTTGCCGTTTGAACGGCTTGTATAAAATCCGGATGGATAGTATAATGAAAAAAGAACTGCCGGACAGAAGACCGGGGGGAGCAGATGGAAAGATGAAGAACAGGACATTTCTCCAGAGTGTCATGTGCGCGGTGAGAGGATTTGCCTGCGCGCTGCGGACGGAGAAAAATTACAGATATTACCTGGTGATCGCGCTTGTTTTTGCGGCGGTGAATGCGGCTGTCGGCGTGGACGCGGTCTGCTATGTCTTCCAGGCGGTAACGGCCATGGGGGTGTTTTCTGCGGAATGCGCGAATACGGCGATGGAGCATCTGTGCGACCGGATGACGACGCGCGAGGATGAGGAGATCCGTCTGGTGAAGGACATTGCCGCGGGAGCGGTGTTTTGCTGGGGGATCGCGTTTTTTGCGGCGGAAGGCTTCTATATCGTGAAGGCGCTGCTGTAGGGAAACGCAGACAGGAGGGAGAAATGGCGCTGTCGGGGCTTCGGATCGCGGATATGTACATAACGGCGATGCCGGTGATCCTGTCGGGGATCCTGAATATGGTATTTACGAAGACCGGCTTTTACCGGAGACACAGAACGCCGATCGATGGGGGAAGATGCCTTTCGGACGGAAGGAGGGTCTTCGGGGACAATAAGACTTGGGCCGGGTTCCTTTCCATGACGGTTCTGTGCACGGCGGCGCAGCTGTTCTGGGGGATGTTTCTGAAGGCGGTTCATGCGGATCCGCGCAATGAGCTGTATTCTGTGTATCCGAACAGCGTCGCCTATAATGCCGTGATCGGGTTTCTGTCGGGCGCTGTCTATATGCTTTTTGAACTCCCCAACAGTTTTGTCAAGCGCCGGCTGGATATCGAGCCGGGGAAGACGAAACGGTCTGCCCTTGGAGCGTGTTTTTTCGTCATTGACCAGATCGATTCGCTGATCGGAGTCATGGCGGTGATCTATGTGTTTGCGGATATTTCATTCGGAAGATATCTGGGGTATGTGGCGCTGGGGGGACTTACCCATATCGCCGTCAACCTGGTTCTGTATAAGCTCAGAATACGGAGGAATGTGTAAATGAAAGGCAAACTGATCGGGTGTCTGAACCGTTCGGTGCCCCTGACCTATGTGGGAGTAGCCTGGGCGCTTGGAGGGATCTGGCAGCTGCTTCTGATCTCGGATACGGAGTCGGTCAACCGGGTGGATGCGGCGGTGATCTGTCTGATCGCGGCGGGAATCTGCGACCTGTTTGACGGCGTGATCGCGAGGCGGTGCAGGAGAAATGAAACTCAGAAGAAATTCGGCGTGCAGATCGATTCTCTGGCGGACGTGGTGTCGTTTCTGATTTTTCCGGCGGCCCTTCTGTGCGCGGTCTGCCGGAACCGCGCGGGTATCGTGTACCCGGTTGCGGCGTTTTATGTACTCAGCGGGATCAACCGGCTGGCCTGGTTCAATATCCACGCGGAGACATTTGAAAATGTGTTCCGGGGACTGCCGGTAACTTACGCGGCTCTGATCATTCCGGTCTTTTATGTCTTTTTCTGCGCGGATCACGCCGCGATGCGGATGGCGATGCCGGTGGTGTACGCGGCGCTGGGGATATTGTTCAGCCTGAATATCCGGATCCCGAAGCCGAAGGCGGCGCTTTATCCGGTGTTCGCGGTGATCGCGGCGGTACTTGTGATCCTGATCCTGTTCTGAGAGGCCGGCCGGATGCCGCGGAAAGAAAATGATACGGCTCGGCGCGGGCGGTCTGCAGCACCGTACGCCGCGGGGCGGCGGGAGGAAGACGGGCTATGAAGGTATATAACAGAAAGACCGGACGGATGGAGACAGAAGAAGAATACGGCGAGGGAATGCTCCGGTTCCTGTACACAACGGCGCCGGGAAGGGTCCTGCTGAAGCTTGTCGCGGCGCGGCCGTATTTCAGCCGGCTGCGGGCGCTGTATCAGAAAAGCCCGGCAAGCAGAAAGGACATCGGGCCGTTCATTGAGAAATATCATGTGGATATGAGCGGATATGAGGGGGAGTATGCCTGCTTCAATGATTTCTTTATCCGGAAGAAGGCAGCCGGGGCGGAAGTCGCGAGTGCGGGAAAAGCGGGAGAGGGAGCAGACGGACGCTATGTGATCCCGGCGGTTGCGGATTCGAAGCTGACGGTGTACCGGATCAGCGATGATCTGCGGATCAACGTGAAGCACAGCGTGTATACGCTCGAGGAGCTTCTCATGCCTGACGCCGGGCGGGGCTGTCCGGGCGGACGGCCCGCAAAGCGGGGAGGAAAGCTGAGGCATGCGAAGGCGCCGGCAGAATGGAGAGAAAAGCTGCGGCTTGAGACATTCCGCGGCGGCTGCTGTCTGGTATTCCGGCTGTCGGTTTCGGACTGCCACCGCTACCATTTCATCGACGACGGCTCATACCGGATGCGGTACCGGATCCGGGGACTTCTGCATACGGTCCGGCCGATCGCGGCGGAGTATCGGGTCTACAGCCGCAACCAGCGGGAGGTCTCCGTCCTGCAGACGGAGCATCTGGGAAGGGTGATCCAGGTGGAGGTGGGCGCTCTTCTGACGGGCTGTATCCGCAATCATGACGTGAAGACATTTTCACGGATGGAGGAAAAGGGCTATTTTGAATTCGGCGGCTCCACGATCATCGTTCTTCTGCGGGATAACGCGGTCATTGACGCGGATATCCTGCGCTGCAGCGGAATGCGGACGGAGGTGAAGGTGGAGGCCGGGGAAAGGATCGGTGAGCGGCATGTTCGCTGCGATTAAAAGGCTGAATATCTATTTTAAGGAAATGTATCCGATCGTGCCGAGATTATTTCTGGGGGCGCTGATCTTTCTGGAGATCCATTTTATCGTGCTTCTAAATCACGGCGTGACACAGTTCCGGCTGGGCGTCCAGGAAGTGGTCTGCGCGTTTACCGTGTTCAGTTTCCTGTGCTGGCTGCGGATCGCGGACGACTTTAAGGATTATGAGCTGGACTGCAGGCTGTTTGCGGACCGGCCGCTGCCGTCGGGAAGGGTGAAGAAAAAGGATCTGGCGGTGTTCGTCAGCATTCTGATCGCGGTTACGCTGATCCTCAATTTCATTTTCATGAATAATTTTCTGTTCTGTCTGTTTCTGTATACCTACGGGTCGCTCATGGCGGTGTGGTTCTTTCAGAAGCACAAGATCCAGTCGTCGCTTCCGAAGGCGCTGGTGACCCATAATCCGGTGCAGATGATCCTGAATATCTATATCATTTCCTTCACGGTCATTAAATATCAGATCCCGGCGGTGGATCTGACCAATGTGATGGCGGCGTTCACGCTGTATTTTCCGGCGCTGATCTGGGAGGTGTCGCGGAAGATCCGGGCGCCGCGGGACGAGACGGAATACGTGACGTATTCGAAGCTGTTCGGATACAGGAAGGCGACGGATTTCGTGCTGTTCGTGACCTGGCTTGACATCATGACGAATTTCATTCTGGTCTGGAATCTGAATAAGCTGTCGGTGGCGGCGCTGCTGGTCAACGTACTTTGGATGAGCTGGAAATTCATTGAATTTAAAAAGGATCCGACGCGGTTTAGGATCGTGGACAAGGTTGAGCGGTATACGTATATCCAGGAGTCGCTGATGATCCTGACTGTTGCGGCGTTTCTGATCTTCGGAAAGATCTAGAGCCTGCGGCGCGGCGCCGTATAGAGAAGACGAAATGCAGGAAATGCGCGGCGCCGCGGACGGAGAGAATATAGTGCCGCAGAACTCGCGGCGCCGCGGAATGAGGAGGTGAGACGGTGAAGGCGGAGAATCTGCGGCTCCTTAAGGAGCGGGGGTTCCGTGTCCCGGAATTTATTACGGTATATGAAGGCGGCAGGGCGGATCTGTCCTTCAGCGGTGCGCCCTTTTTCGCGGTGAGGTCCTCGTTTGTCTCGGAGGACGACGAGCGATCGGCGATGGCGGGACGATTTCTGACGCTGCTGAATGTGGCGCGGGCGGATGTGGAGAACGCGGTACAAAAGGTGCGGGAGAGCTACAAAGAAGCGGAGAGGGAGAACCGGAACGCGGACGAAGCGCGCCGCGGCGTGAGAGGGCAAAGCGTGGGCGGCCGCGGGCCGGGCGCGTCTCCCGTGATCGTCCAGGAGATGGTGGATGCGGAGCTGTCCGGAGTCATGTTTACCGCGAATCCGTTGGGGATCCTGAATGAAACCGTGATCACCATCGGTTATGGTCCGGGAAGCGGCATCGTGGAGGACAGGACGGAAACCGCGACGTATTTCTATAATCAGGACGAGAAGACATTTTACCTGAAGGAGGAGTCGGCGGTCCCGGCCGGGAGCGGGCTTCTGCGGGAACTGGCGGCGGAGGCCGAAAAGATCCGGGAGCTGTTCGGCCGGGAAATGGATATCGAATTTGCCGTGAAGGAAGGAACGATATATTTTCTTCAGGCGCGGCCGGTCACAACGCTGCGGGGGGAGAAGGTGATCATTCTCGACAACAGCAATATCGTGGAAAGCTATCCGGGCGTGTCGCTTCCGGCGACTCAGGATTTCGTTCACGCGGTGTATCGGGATATCTTCCGAAGCTGCGTCAGACGGTTTACCGGGGACGAAAAGCTGACGGCGGAAATGGAGGATACGTTCGATCACATGGTAGCCTTCTATAACGGGGCTGTCTATTATCAGATCACAAGCTGGTATGAGATCCTGCGGCTCTTGCCGTGCTCAGAACGGATCATCCGCGTCTGGCAGGATATGCTGGGGGTGAGAAACCGTGGGACAGGAGCCGGCGGTGAGAAGGCCGGCGGGAAACGCGCGGCCGGGGCGCATCTTCCGCGCATCCTGCAAAAGACGCGGATCGCGCTGTCGTTTGTCCATTACCTGGTCATGACGCCGCGGTACATGGAGCAGCTTAACCGGTATTTTGACAAGATCTACCCGCTGTTTCGGCGGAAGATCAAAGAGACAGAATCGGTGGAGGAGCTGGCGCGGCTGTTTGAACGGCTGGAACGCTCGATCACCGGAGTGTGGGACATTACACTGATCAATGATATGTATACGTTTCTTTTCACGGCGCTGGCCGGGGGAAAGAAAAACCGAAGGCTGGCGGATATCCGGAACATGGAGAGTATGAAGCCGGTAAACGCCAGGGCGCGCCTGAGGGAGCTTGCGGCGGAGTCCGGAACGGACAGCGGCGGGTATCTGCGGGCCGAACGCGCCTACATTGAGGAGTTCGGCGACCGGGTGCCCGGGGAGCTGAAGCTGGAGACGCGGACCTACCGGACGGATCCGGAGCTTTTGCGGGAGGAGATCTTAAGAGAACTCCGGGACGCGGGGAAGAGTACGGAAAATGAGCCGGAACGGGACGCTTCTGCCGCGGATGACGCGGCGCTTTCGGATGCCGGGGTGTTCCGGTTTCTGCCGCATCCGTTTTTGGAGGCCGCGAAGCGCGGCATCGCGGACCGGGAAAGGTCGCGCCTGAACCGCAGCCGTCTGTTCGGCCTTGCGCGGGAGATCCTTTTGAAGATCGGCGGACTGCTGGCCGCGAACGGTCAGCTGAATGATCCGCGGGATGTATTCTGGCTGCGCCTGGACGAGATCGATCCGTCTTCTGCTTACAGCCGGGTTGTGGCGGAGAGAAAGGAACAGTACAGAGCCTGCGAGCGTCTGCTGCGTCCGGGACGGCTGGTATTTGACGGTGAGATCACGGAAGAACAGCGGATCGGCTATGAGGGACAGTACGGGGGAGTGACAAGGCTTTCGGGAACCGGCACGTCGCCGGGACGCGCCGTCGGGGAAGCGCTGGTGATTAAGGGAGAGAACCTGCCGGAATTCTGCGGAAAGCAGGAGCTGCAGGCCGCGATGGGCAGGATCCTGGTGGCCGTTTCCACCGATCCCGGCTGGGCGTTTCTTCTGGAACGGTGCGCCGGCATCATCGCGGAGCGGGGATCGCTTCTGAGCCATACGGCAATTATCAGCCGTGAACTGAAGAAGCCGGCGATCGTCGGCGTGAAGGACGCTGTAAAGGCGATCCGCACGGGGGATGTGGTGGAGCTGGACGCGGATCATGGTACAGTGCGGGTGCTGAAGAGGAGCGGCGCGGATGGTCGGGGAGGAATCGCATGAAGTATACCTGCAGATACGGGAACTGCCGGGAGGTGTCGGAACGCTTCCTGCGGCTTCCGCGGGAGCTCTATGACAGGAAGACTTATGTGCAGGACATCGGTCAGGAGCGGAAGCTGCTGGCCGGAACCCATGTGCTGAGCCATTATTTTACATTTCTTCCGATCATCGCGCTGGATGAGGACCGGAAGACGGCGGGCCGGTGCGCGCTGACTCTTTACGAGGGAGACGCGGCGGGATATGTGGGATTTTTTGAGTGCTCGGAGGATCCTGACGCGTCGCGGGCGCTTTTGGAGGAGGCCGGAAGACTGGCGGAAGAGAACGGCCGGACGCGGCTTACGGGGCCTCTGAACGCTTCCTTCTGGATCGGATACAGAATGAAACGGAACCATTTTTCGGAAGTCTACACCGCGGAGCCGTATAATAAAGAATATTATTTCCGCCAGTGGGCCGACGCCGGTTTTACTGTGACGGACCGGTATGTCTCCAACGCCCTGCGCGTGCCGGCGCCGGAGGACAGCAGCCTGAAGTGCAGACAGCGGCTGGAGATGATCCGCGGGAAGGGGTATCGCATCGAGTCGCCTGCCCGGGCGGAGTTTGATGAGAGACTGCGTGAGATATTCCGGCTTCTCGTCCGGGTATATGCGCGCTTCCCGATGTTTACAGAGATCGGGGAGGACGAATTCTGCGCGCTGTTCGGAAGTCTTAAGTATGTGCTGGATTTCGATATGGTGAAGCTTGTGTACCATGGAAAGGATCTGGCCGGCTTCTTCGTCTGCGTTCCGGATTACGGAAATCTGACGCACCATAGGATAACGCCGGCAGATCTTCTGCGGATCCTGCGGATCCGGTACGCGCGGCGGAAGCGGTATGTGCTTCTGTATCTTGGGATCGACCCGGCATATCCGGGCCTGGGAGCGGCGCTTGCGGAGCTGGTAAAAGAGGAGCTGGTCCGCAGAAAGGCGCCGTCTGTCGGCGCGCTGATCCATGAGGGCAAGATCACGGCCAGGTTCTATGAGGAGCTGACGACAGACCGATACGAATATGTGCTGATGGAAAAGAAACTGTAAGAGGGATACGGCGCGCTGCCGCTCAGATCCCGGTCAGGTCAAACGGCGGCGTGTATTCTTCTTTCGCGCTGCTTTTCTGCTGCATATATCCGGCGGTCAGCCCCAGATCGACGGCTGTGTTCAGGACCGATTCGTATTCAAATGTGGTGACGCGGCGGGACAGATCCGGGCAGGGGCGGCCGGAACCGGCTTTTGCTTCGGATGACGCCGCGGCCGCTTCTCCGGCCGGCGTGTACTGGCTCATCAGGCTGAGAAGCCATTTCCCTTCGGGAAGATTTTCCTTCATCCAGTGAAGCAGGCGGATGGAATCCGTGCGGGCGCCGGGCAGCACCAGGTGGCGCACGACGACGCCGGAGCGCAGGAGACCGTTCTCATCCATGACCGGCGCGCCGGTCTGGGCGATCATCTGCGCGACAGCCTGTGAGGCGTATGTAAAATAATCTCCGGCCTGTGAGCAGCGGGCGGCCAGAGCCGGATCATAGTACTTGAGGTCCGGAAGCCAGATGTCCACGTAGCCCTCCAGGGCGCGGACGATCTCCGGGCGTTCATAGCCGCCGCAGTTGAAGACGACCGGGATCAGGAGACGGTCCCGGACCAGTTCCAGGGCCTTCACGACGGAGGGGAGATACTGGGTGGCGGTGACCAGATTGATGTTGTGGGCTCCCTCATCCTGAAGGCGGAGGAAAATATCAGCCAGCCGGCGAACAGAGATCTCCCTGCCGAACCGTTCGCGGCTGACGGAATAGTTCTGGCAGAAGCTGCAGCCGAGGGTACAGCCGCTGAAGAAGACGGCGCCGCTCCCGTTCTGTCCGCTGATGCAGGGTTCCTCCCACGGGTGCAGCGCCGCGCGGGCCGCGAGAATGCGGTCGGTGCAGCGGCAGTAACCGGTCCGGGAAGAGGTCCGGTCCGCTCCGCACTGACGGGGACAGAGTATGCAGGACTGATACTGCTTTTCTGACAGGATGGAAGGGATCTTCTGCGGGATTTGTGCCATGGCAAACTCCTTTTCTGCGGCCGCGTCCTCGGCCCTTCCGCTGGCGGCGGAAAGAGACGGCCGGCAAGTTCATTTTACACGGAAGCGGCGTTTTCCGCAACGTCCGCGGGCCGTTTTTTTGCCCATTTTCCGCGGAATTTCTGGAAAAAATGGGTTGACACGCCCGAAAACGTGTTATATAATGTGTAAATGTGACGTTAGACGGAAATGCTTTAGCCAAAGCCCCGGATGAGGCATTTTGCGTATAGATGTTATCGAAAAGGTATCAGTGGAGTTATTACAGGAGGTCAACCGATGAAGAGTTTTATGGCTAGTCCGGCGACCATCGAGCGGAAATGGTATGTCGTCGATGCGACCGGATATACATTAGGACGTCTGGCAGCGGAGGTTGCCAAGGTTCTGCGCGGCAAGAACAAGCCCATTTATACACCGTTCATGGACTGCGGAGACTATGTGATCATCGTCAACGCGGCGAAGGTGAAGGTCACCGGCAAAAAGCTGGATCAGAAGATCTATTATCATCACTCTGATTATGTAGGCGGCATGAGAGAGACTACCCTGCGCGAGATGATGGCGAAGAAGCCGGAGCGCGTGGTTGAACTGGCAATCAAGGGTATGCTCCCCAAGGGATCCTTAGGAGCTGACATGTACAGGAAGCTGCACGTATACGCGGGCCCGGAGCATGAGCACGCGGCACAGCAGCCGGAAGTACTGGAATTCAAGTTTTAAGGTCTGAAAGGAGGAGAATAGCATGGCCGCTACAAGATATTACGGAACAGGCAGAAGGAAGAAATCCATCGCAAGAGTATATTTGATGCCGGGTACCGGCAAGATCA
>CANQGA010000116.1 GCA_947600145.1 uncultured Lachnospiraceae bacterium
TCAGACTCCTTATGAAAAGGCGGAGATCGACGCTTACTGCCGGGAGCATATCTATCAGCCGACGGTGGACGCCATGCGGGCAGAGGGCCGGGAATTTAAGGGCGTGATCTTCTTCGGACTGATGCTGACGGCGGACGGACCGAAGGTGCTGGAATACAACGCGCGCTTCGGCGACCCGGAGACCCAGGTGGTGCTGCCGCGGATGAAGAACGATATCGTGGATGTGTTCGAGGCCTGCATCGACGGCACGCTGGACCGGATCGACCTGCAGTTTGACGACAACGCGGCGGTCTGCGTTGTGCTGGCCAGCGACGGCTACCCGGAGCATTACGAGAAGGGCTTCGTGATCTCCGGTCTGGACGCGTTTGACGGCAAAGACGGCTATTATGTGTTCCACGCGGGAAGTAAATTTAACGCGGACGGTGCGATCGTCACAAACGGCGGCCGCGTTCTCGGCGTGACCGCCCTCGGCGATACGCTTAAGGAAGCGCGGAAGAACGCCTACGCGGCGACGGAATGGATCACGTTCGGCAACAAATATATGCGGCATGATATCGGAAAGGCGATCGACGAGGCGTAAGAGGGCCGAAGGATCCCCTGACATGTCCGTATGGATAAAAGTAAGTTTACTGGTCCGCCTCCGGATTTTCCGGAGGCGGTTTTTTTGGATGCGGAATCAGATATAAAGGCCCGGATCCGTGACATTTTCAACAAAAAAATTTCAATTTAAAGCTGAATCCTGATATTATATCATTTTATTTGATATAAATTGAGAGAGAGTTTGTATATTATTATTAAAATCTATGTGTCTGGTTCTTCCGGAGATATGGTATATTGAACATAATGAACAAAATCGGGGAGTTCCACAGAAGATGAACGCTGATAGATTATGCGCGCATGTCATACAATTGATCCATGTGCCGATCCATATATTTGACGGAAATGGGAAATTACTTGCGGTCCATACGGATCACGGGGAACAGCAGGACGTTTTCTCCTGCGACAACAGCCTTATACAGCTGATCATCGAAAAAAGCCGCGGGGAGTATCCGGTATTTTTCCAGGAACCCCACCAGATCCTCTACGGGATCGTCAAAGAGGGGGATTCCGTATACGTGCTGGGGCCGTGCTGCGTCAGCGGCAGGGGAGCTGAGGCGTCGGCCCATCTGATCAGAGCGCACTCCATGGATCCGTCAAAGCCTTACAAAGTGCCGCATCTATTTTTGAATGATTTTCTTGAGGCGGTCCTGATGATCTATGAGGCTGCGACGGGCAGGATCATCAGCAGGGAAGAGCTGCTGCGGAAGAATTTCGTGAATGATGAAATGATCCATTCCATGCGCAGGCATTTAAGCAGCGTGATGCATGAACTGCGCGAAAGCGCTTCCGTACATAATCCCTACAGCCAGGAGCTCAGGGAGCAGGAGGCGATCCGGGAGGGTGATCTCGACGCGCTGAACAGAAGCTTCGGGGAATCGTTTGTGGGAAGATACGGCATTCTTTCTCCAGATCCTCTGCGGCAGATGAAAGATATGGCGATCGTTGTGATCACGCTGGCTTCCCGCTCGGCGATCGCGGGCGGCCTGGTTCCGGAAACGGCGTTTTCCATGTCCGACGCGTTTATCCAGCATATCGAAGAGATGCAGGATATCATGGCCGCGGGGGCGTACGCGCGGCAGGCCGAGATCGAATACTGCATGGCCGTGCGCGAACTGACGGCAAAGAAGGACCGGCAGAACCCGCTGATCATCCGGTGCAAAAGCCTGATCGTCAGCCGGCTCCATTCGAAACTGAGCGTAAAAGACATAGCCGGCCAGCTTGATATCACGCCCGGGTATCTGTCCCATCTGTTCCTTCATGAAGAGGGGATAAAGCTGTCGGAGTACATCATACGTGAGAAGATAGAAGCGTCGAAGAAAGAACTTGTCTATCTGGATAAGCCGCTGGACGAGGTCGCTTATTCCTTCGGCTTCGCTTCACAGAGCCATTTCGGCCAGGCGTTTAAGAAGTACACCGGTATGACGCCGAAAACGTATCGTGAAAAATACGGGATCCGTCAATAACCTTTGCGGGCACGATTCGTGCAGTAGTTACAAAGGTTTCTTTTGCTATGTAAAAATATATCTTATAATTCCGGAATTATGGCACATATAATATGCATGTTAACAATGAATCCCCATAGATGCGTCAAAATGCATTGTAAATAATACACAAAAACTGCTGACAAATCGCGGGAGTGCATGTTAATCTATATATGTTTTTAAAAAGGGCCCAAAAAAGAAATAAATATAAGGAGGTTTGGTATGAAAAAAGAAGGCTTTTTCGACGAATTTAAGAAGAACAAAGCACTTTTTGCAATGGCGGCGCCGGCCTTTATCCTGGTGCTCGTCATGTCGTACTTCCCGATGAGCGGCCTGATCCTCGCTTTCAAGGAGTATCGGTACAACCTGGGTGTGTTTGGAAGCCCGTTCAACGGACTGCAGAACTTCGGTTATCTGTTCAGCTCCGGAACCGGCTGGCTCATCACCCGCAACACGATCCTGTACAACCTGCTGAACCTGATCACTTCCCAGCTTTTTGCAGTCATCATCGCCATCTTCATCACAGAGATCCATGCCAAATACTTTAAGAAAGTGACACAGACGGTCATCCTGCTTCCGTACTTTATTTCATGGGTTGTCGTCGGAGTTTTCGTGTTCTCCATCTTCAACTACGAGACCGGTCTGATCAACTCGGTCATCCAGACGTTCGGCGGCGAGAAGGTGAACTTCTACATGATGCCGATGGCCTGGCCGGTCATCATCTGCGCGTTCAACGCGTGGAAATGGACCGGTTATAACTCGGTCATCTACATCGCGGCCGTGACCGGCGTCGACGGTGAGATCAACGAGGCGGCCGCCATCGACGGCGCGACGATCTTCCAGCGCATCCGCTACATCACGCTGCCGTCCATCCGTCCGACCCTGGTGACCATGATCCTTCTGCAGGTAGGACGAATCCTCCGCGGAGACTTCGAGATGTTCTACCAGATCGTAGGAAATAACGGCCAGCTGTTCAACGCCACCGACGTGATCGATACCTATGTGTTCCGGTCCCTGATCACGAACCCGGATATCGGTATGACCGCCGCGGCCACATTCTATCAGTCCGTACTGTGCTTCGCCATCATCATTGATCGTCAACACGATCGTGAAGAAGATCGACGAAGACTACGCGCTGTTCTAAAGAAGGAGGGGAAGAAATTATGGCAAAGAATGACAAAGATATGATGGAATCCGCGCCGCGCAAGATCAAACTGAGCGCTTCTTCCAAGGCCTTCTATGTGATCTGCTACGGCATCGTGCTTCTTGTCGCCGTGGTCTGCCTGATCCCGTTCCTTCTGCTTCTGTCCGGTTCCGTGACTGCGGAGCAGTGGATCAGCTTCCACGGCTTCAGCCTGATCCCGGGAGAGTTCTCCCTGGAGGCGTACGGTATTATCTTTAAGACGCCAGAGAGGATCCTTCGCGCCTACGGCGTGTCCATCTTCATCACGGCCGCCGGCACCCTGCTGGGCCTTCTGCTGACCACGATGACGGCTTACGTCATCAGCCGCAAGGATTTCAAATACCGCAACTGGCTGTCGTTCTTCTTCTATTTCACGACGCTGTTTAACGGCGGTATGGTCAGCACCTACATTTTCTACATCCAGTACCTGCATCTGAAGGATAATATGCTGGCGCTGATCCTGCCGGGTATGTTCAACGTATTTTACCTGCTGATCATGAGAACCTTCGTGAACAACGTACCGTTCTCCCTGATCGAGTCGGCGAAGCTGGACGGAGCGGGAGAGTGGAGGATCCTCTTCACGATCGTCATTCCGCTTCTGAAGTCCGGCCTGGCGACTATCGGCCTGTTCCTGGCCCTGGGCTACTGGAACGACTGGTACAACGCCATGCTGTACATGAGCACCGAGACCAAGTATCCGCTGCAGTACATGCTGTATTCGATCCAGCAGCAGACGCAGGCGCTGTCAAGAATTGCGGCGCAGGCCGGCATCCAGGTCCAGAACCTGCCGTCCAACTCTCTGAAGCTGGCCATGGCGGTTGTTGCGACCGGACCTATCGTTATCGTATATCCGTTCGTACAGAAGTACTTCATCGCCGGTATCACGATCGGTTCCGTCAAAGGATGATCGCGGCGCTTTAAAAGAGTTCATGATCCGTGTGCCGCCGGGAACCGCTGCGGCATGCGGAAAGTATTCCATGTAACCACCGGCGCGTCCGCGCTGTGGGAATTATAAGGAGGTAAAAAGAAATGAAAAAAAGATTACTTGCAACACTGCTTGCGGCGGCGATGGGCTTAAGCCTTCTCACCGGCTGCGGCGGCGGATCTTCGTCAGGCGGTGGTTCCGGTGAAGCCGGGACGGTCGACACTTCCAAGGAAGTGGAACTCGTGATGTATGTCATCAGCGACCGGCCGGCCGGACAGGATATCGTCGATGAGAACCTGAATAAGCTGCTGAAAGAGAAACTGAACTGCACGCTGAAGATCAACTGGATCGGCTGGGCGGAGTACGCGCAGAAGTATCCGCTTCTGTTCTCTTCCGGCGAGGCGTTCGACATGGCCTACTGCGCCGGCTGGCTGGGCTTCTCCAACCTGGCGAGAAGAGGCGCGTTCATGGAGCTGGATACCATGCTTCAGCAGTACGCTCCCGACAACTACGCGCTGCAGTCTGAGACCGCTCTGGCGCAGGCTACTGTAGACGGACATCTGTATGCGGTTCCGACCCTGCTCCCGACCTACACGACCTACGGCGCGATCTACCGCGGCGATATCGCTGCGGAAGCCGGCATCACGGACACGATCGATACCTTCGAGGAAGTCGAACAGTACTGCGATTACATTGTGGCCAATCATCCGGAGATGGAGGCCATCAATGAGTACTCCTCCGGTCCCGAGACCTCTCTGGTATGGACCAGATCCAACGGACTTTACGACATCGACGCGAACCTTCGTTTCCTGTTCTACGATCCGTCCGCGGAGCATCCGACTGTGACGCCTCTGTATGATCTGGAGGGCGCGACTGATTTCTACAAGAGAATGAAGGAGTGGTGCGACAAGGGTTACTGGTCCAAGTCAGCTCTGGCTGATACGGATTCCCAGAAGACCCAGAACGGCAAGGCCGGTCTGACCTTCCACAACATCGATACCTGGTCCGGTTACACGGTTCAGCAGCCGGATTGGGATTTCAAGTACGGCACCATGACCAAGGATGTCGCCCACCTTCCGTTCACCCAGGACTGCATGGTTATCTCCAACACATCGAAGAACCCGGAGAGAGCCCTGGCGCTGTGGAACCTGATCACGACCGATCAGGAAGTCTATGACGCCTTCTATTATGGCATTGAAGGCACGACCTATGAGCTGAACGATCAGGGACAGTTCACGATTCTTGACATGGATCTGTACAGCACCAACGCCATGTGGGCTGCCCGTACGATGGAGCTGAACCGCAACCAGGCCGGCGTTCCCGAAGAGTATGACACCATCCGCGAGGGATGGGAGCAGACCATCAAGGACGGCGTAGGAACCGAGAAGTTCACCGGTTTCGTTCTGGATACCACCAACATCACCACCGAGGTAGCAGCCTGCACCAACGCGAAGCAGCAGTACGGCTGGCCGCTGGAGCTGGGCTACACGGATGATGTTGAGGCTTCCATCGAGGAGTACCGTCAGGCGATGAAGGCCGCGGGTATCGACAAGGTCGTCGAGGAGTGCCAGAAGCAGCTTGACGCTTACATCGAGAGTCTTGGACAGTAAGCCGGATAGCTGATTTTGCTTGTGACTGAGCAGTATGGCGGGGCTGATAATGCGTTATCAGCCCCGTTTTTCACAAAAAAGCGATCACATAATCTGAAAACAGGAGGTATCTCTCGTGAATAAAGGAATCATTAAGGATATCAAGGGCGTCAATCTGGGAAACTGGCTGGTCCTGGAGAAATGGATGAACCCGGCCCTGTTCGACGGGACCACCGCGGAGGATGAGTATTATCTTCCGAGACAGCTTGCCCCGGAGGTCTACGAGGCCCGCATGAAGATCCACCGCAGCGAATATATCACGGAGCGGGATTTTGTTACGATGAAGCGGATGGGCTTAAATACGGTCCGTATCCCGGTGCCGTATTTCATCTTCGGCGACCGGGAGCCGTTCATCGGCTGCATCGGGGAGCTGGACAAGGCGTTTCTGTGGGCGGAGCGCTACGGACTTAAGATCCTGATCGACCTCCACACGGCGCCGGATTCCCAGAACGGCTTTGACAACGGCGGCATCTGCGGCGTCTGCAAGTTCTTCCAGGAGCCGGAGGAGATCGAATTCGTCTATACGGTCCTGGAGCGGCTGGCAGAGCGCTACGGACACCGGGAAGGCCTGTGGGGCATCGAGATCTTAAATGAGCCGGTCTCCACGGAGATGTGGGAGACCATGGCCGTAGCCCAGCGCTACGCGCCGGTGGAGCCTGAGAAGGCCGCCGGATCCAGGGGATATGAGATGGGCCAGCTTCGAGAGTTTTATCTGACCGCATATGATAAGATTAACCCGCATCTTGCGGAGGATAAGGTGGTCGTGATCCACGACGGCTTCGATTTCACGGCGTGGAAGGACTTCATGCAGGAGGAGAAGTACGCCAACGTGGTTCTGGACACTCATATCTATCTGATGGTGGCCGAGCGCATGGGCTGCGAGCAGAACGTGGAGGCCTATGAGAAATTCGTGGAGGAGAACTATGAGAAGGAGATCATCGAGATGCAGAAGTATTTCCCGGTGATCGTCGGCGAGTGGTGCCTGTTTAACTCCATGGCCTGCGGGCGCGACACCAAGGGCGGCCAGACGGTCTTAAACGGCGAGATGGAGGCGATGACGGAGGTCTCCGACGAGGAGAAGAAGAAGATCTACACGGCCATCGACCGGATGCAGAAGAAGGCGTGGGCCCACGGCTCCGGGTATTTCTTCTGGAGCTACAAGCTTCTGATCGATACGGTGGACGGCGACGCCTGGAAGGGCTGGGACGCCTGGGATCTGGGACGCTGCGTGGATTTCGGATGGTTTGAAGAGGCGTAGCAAAGCGCCTGTTCCCGACAGAAATGGTTTGAAGAAGTATAGATCATGGGTATCCGTACAGCCTCCACGGCGGAACGGATACCCTTTCTGCTGCCGGCCGGTCGGAATATAAAGCGGCTGTGAAAGAATCTAAATTTTCAATAAATCTGTTGCAGGCTCAGCTGAAAAAGACTATAATATCTGACAGGAAATGCAGATCCTGTCTGCGTTCCGGACAGAAAGGAGTGTTCTGTAGATGGATGTCGAACACAGAAAGACAACCCTTGGCGACGACGCGTCGATTTACAGCCGGACGAAGGATACGGTAACGAAAGATGAACTGAAGAGTATGCCGTTTAAGCAGAAGATCGCCTATTTTAAGGATTACTATAT
The DNA here is from genome assembly GCA_947600145.1 of uncultured Lachnospiraceae bacterium. GTDB lineage: Bacteria > Bacillota > Clostridia > Lachnospirales > Lachnospiraceae > UBA3402. The sequence continues at coordinate 7,469 of CANQGA010000116.1, forward strand.
GGTGGGGCTGGCCTGCCTGATCGCGGCGGCCGTATTTATTATCTATATGGTTTATACATCGTTCATCAATCCGTCCAGAGACGTCCTGACCGTGGCGGTGCTGGACGATACGTTTGTGAGCGCGACGGATGAGATGGGAGAAGCTATTAAGGAATACCTCGGACTGGAACGGAAGAAGGACTATATCGGAGTCAGTTATTATGACACAGACGATTACCAGATGAATATGGCTTATATGACGATCGCCGGCGCGGGGCAGCTCGATCTGATCATCTGCTCCTACGAGCAGTTCCAGAATCAGGCGAATATGGGACTCCTGGCGGATATGAAGGAGTTCCTGCCCGCGGAAACATACGACAGCCTGAAGGACCGGATGGTGACGGGCCATGCGGTCGACGCGGATCTCGACGGGAGTATCACATACGTCGGCGATGAACTGGAGTACGGCATCGATATTACCGACAGCGCTGCAGTCAGGCAGTATATCACGACCAGCGCGGACCGGGTCATCCTCTGCGCGTTCGCGGCGCCTCCGAATGAAGAGAACGCGCTTAAGGCGATCGATTATTTCCTGCAGGAATAGCATCATGGTGATCAAACGCGATTGTTTTTATCCTCCGGCCGGGCAGAACCGGAGACTGCATATCTATCTGCCGGACAGTTACGATCGGACGGATGAACGGTATCCGGTCATGTATTTCTTCGACGGGCATAATCTGTTCTATGACAGCGACGCCACCTTCGGCAAGAGCTGGGGGTTTAAGGGATTCCTGGATCGCTGGGACAAGCCCATGATCATCGTTGGCCTGGAGTGCAGCCATGAAGGCCAGGAACGGCTGAACGAGTACTGTCCGTACCGCATGAGCTGGGGCTTCTGCAGCCGGTTTGAATGTATCGGGGACGCAACGGTCCGCTGGATCACGGATCAGGTGAAGCCGATGATCGACAGGGAATACCGGACTTATACGGACCGCGCCTGCACCGGCATCGGCGGCTCCAGTATGGGCGGGCTGATGGCGCTTTACGCTGTGCTCCGATATAATTGGTGCTTTTCCAAGGCAGCCTGTGTCTCCGGCGCCATCGCGTTCTGCATGCCCAGAGTATACCGTGATCTGAAGGATTATCCGGTGGATGCGGATACGCGGGTATGGCTTTCCTGGGGGACAAGGGAGGCGAAGGGCGTCACCGACCATTTCCATGAGGACCGTACAAGCTACACCTCACGCCGTAACCGTTCTGTCGCGGCCCGGCTTGAAGCCCAGGGGGCTGCGGCGCAGATCTACTGCCAGACGGGCGGCGGCCACTGCGAGGCTGACTGGGAGCGGCAGGTGCCGATGATCATGGATTTTCTGTGGAAAGCGAAAGCATTGACATATTAGAAGGGGGACGAAGATCATGTTTCGGAAACATTCCAGACCGACCGCCGATTACGACAAGACCGGTAAGATCCCGGTGATCAAAGCCAGCATCTGCAACGGGGAGAAGGTGGCCGGGTTCAAGGACACAGCCACCGGCAAATTCGATGAACTCATGTTTATCCGCACGGATGACGATCTGCGGGAGTTTCTGTACAGCTACGGCGTAAAGGAAGAAGAGATCAGAAGAGAGTGGTAAGGAAACGCCGCGTCTGCCGGTATCAATGGGGCAGAGGCGGCGTTTTTAAACATCGGCTGAATCCCGGCGGAGGTTATCCGCGGAACCGGTTCAGGCAGGCGAACACCTCCTGGATCCGCGGCTTTGCCAGTCCGCAGGGCACATAGGAGGAGCAGAACGGCTCCCAGCCTTTTTTGTCCAGAATATCACAGACATACCGCACAGCCTGACGCACGGTCTTTCTTCCGTCCAGGACCTGCTCTTCCGCGTAGCGGAGCATATGGGCCAGCGCGTTCATCTGTTCCGGGTCCGCCAGCTGTTCCACATAACGCATGTCCACAGTCTCGTGGTCGATGGAGAAGGAGTCCATGCCGAAGGTCTTGATCTTGCCGCCCCGGTCGCGGCCGGCGCGTTCCGGACTGCTGCTTCCGGGTTTCAGGACGCGGTCATACGCGGGCACCGCGAAATCCGGCGCCTGCGTCCGCGGCGCCGTGTGCTCCCGGCACATCTGCTTTACGCGCTCCGTGATATCCACGGGCCGGTAGCAGTCCATCTGCAGGATCGTATCCGCGATATAGAAGAACGCGCCGGAGCTTCCGGCCACCAGAACCGTGGAGACGCCGGCTTTCTCGTACAGGTCCCTGGCCCGCTCCAGAAACGGCGTGATCGGCTCCTGGCTGCGGCTGACCACCTGCTGCATGAATTCGTCCCGGACCATGAAATTGGTCG
>CANQGA010000117.1 GCA_947600145.1 uncultured Lachnospiraceae bacterium
GATCCCGGCAATCTCGGAACGATCCTGCGTTCCGGGGAGGGGGCCCGCATGACCTCCTCCGTCACCGTGTCCACCTGCCGGATCCCGTCCCAGATACGTTCCGAGTCATGCTCCCGCAGAAATGTCTCCGTCGCATAGACGTTTACGATCTGTTCCCTCGGGATCTCCGCGAACATCCGCGGCCCTTCCACGACAAAAACGCCCAGTTCGTCCCGGTACCCCGCCTTCTTCGCCAGGGCCGCCGTCTCCCTGACGCGCCTGTTGGCTGTACTCGCGATCATCATAATCTCTCGATCTCCTCCATCCAGATCCGGCCCACGGCGTCGCTCGGCATCCGCAGGTCGCCCCGGGGCGACAGCGCCACGCTTCCGACCTTCGGGCCGTCCGGCAGGCAGGAGCGCTTAAACTGCTGGGAGAAGAATCTCCTGTAAAAGGTCCGGAGCCATTTCTTAATCGTTTCCGGCTCATACGTACCGACCGCGGCAGCCGCAGCCTGTCCGCTTCTGTCTTCCGCCGAGCAGTGCGCGCGTCCGGCCGGATCCCCGCCGCCAAAAGCCGCCAGCGCCATCCGGCAGATCCGCGCCGGACCGAATCCGAACCGCAGTACATAGTACAGGAAGAAATCATGCAGCTCATACGGCCCCACCAGATCCTCTGTCTTCTGGGAAATGGTTCCGCCCTTATCCGGCGGCAGAAGCTCCGGGCTTACCGGCGTGTCCAGCACGTCCAGAAGCACCCTGCTCAGCTCCTTAACGCCGCAGGTGTCCGCGTAATACCGGACCAGATGGCGGACCAGCGTCTTCGGCACAGAGGCGTTGACGCCATACATGGACATATGGTCTCCGTTGTAGGTCGCCCAGCCCAGGGCCAGCTCCGACATATCGCCGGTCCCGATGACCATGCCGCCCTCCTGGTTGGCGATATCCATAAGGATCTGGGTCCGCTCCCGGGCCTGGCTGTTCTCATAAGTCACGTCATGAACATCCGGATCATGCCCGATATCCCTGAAATGCTGCGTCACGGCGGCCCTGATATCGATCTCCCTGAGAGAGGCGCCGAGCTTTTCCGTCATAACGCAGGCGTTATGGTAAGTCCGGTCCGTAGTCCCGAAGCACGGCATCGTAACGGCTATGATCCGTTTCCGGTCAAGTCCCAGCAGATCAAAGGCCCTCGCCGTCACCAGGAGCGCCAGCGTAGAATCCAGGCCGCCCGAGATCCCCAGGACGGCGCATTTCGTTCCGGTATGTTCCAGGCGTTTCTTCAGTCCCAGGGACTGGATATTCAGGATCTCCTCGCAGCGCTTGTTCCTCTCGCCCGCGTCGTGGGGCACGAACGGCGCCGGATCGATCCTTCGTTCCAGACGGATCCGCTCCGGCCTTAAGCTGAATGACACCGTCAGATACCCGCCCAGACCGTCCCGCTGGGCGTCCGAAGCGCCCGGGTACGTATTCATACGCCGCCGCTCGCTTCTGAGCCTCCACAGATCCAGGTCCGCGTAAGTGATCCCGGAGGAAAACCGCTTTGCCTCCGCGAGAACAGCACCGTTCTCGGCGATCATATTATGTCCGCCAAAGACCAGGTCCTGGGAAGATTCCCCTTCCCCGGCGCTGGCATAGACATAACCGCAGACAAGACGGCCCGACTGGCCGCTCACCAGAGAGCGCCGGTAGTCATCCTTGCCGACGGTCTCCACGCTGGCGGAACAGTTGACGACCACCGTGGCGCCGGCCATGGCGTGGCCGATGCTGGGAGGAGACGCGACCCACAGATCCTCGCAGATCTCCGCGGCCACTTTAAGCTCCGGGATCTGCGCGCACGCAAACAGCAGGCGGGATCCCATCGGGATCTTCTCCCCCAGGAAATCCACCCACACCGGCACTTCATTCCCGCGCGCAAAGTATCTGCCCTCATAATATTCGGAATAATTGGGAATATGCTGCTTCGGCACAAGCCCCAGCACCCGGCCGCCGCTTATGGCAGCCGTCACGTTATAGAGCCGCCCGCCCATCTCCCACGGAAGACCCACGAACGCCAGCAGATCCATCTGCTTCGTCGCCTCCGCCAGGGCCGCCAGCGTCCTCTTCGCCTCTGCCAGAAGCCTGTCCTGCAGAAACAGGTCGTTGCAGGTATACGCCGTGATGCAAAGCTCCGGAAATACGACGAGCTTCGCTTTATTCTCCGCGCTTTCGCGCATCAGTTCCACAATTCTCTCACCGTTATAGATCGGATCCGCGACGCGTATCTTCGGCGTCGCGGCCGCGACACGGACATATCCCTGGTCCATGGCAGTATTTCCTTTCATTCTTCATAAGATTCGGCCTGCCGTACCATTCGGCGCGCCGTACCGCAAAACCCGGCACGCCGTCCGGGGAGCCGGACTTCATTTCTCTGCATAGTATACACCGTTTCCCGATAAAATGGAAGTTTACATTTCGATTCTTTTCGTGTAAAATAGAACATGACAGTACACGAAAACGAGGCATAAACCCATGATGAAGATCTCCACAAAGGGCCAGTACGCCCTGCGGATGATGGTCGAATTTGCGCTGCACCCCAACGAATGCACCACGCTCAGCCAGGTAGCCGCCCGCCATGACCTGTCGGACAAATACCTGGAGCAGATCGTCGCCGTTCTGGTACGGGCCGGTTATGTCACAAGCGTCCGCGGTTCCCGCGGCGGCTATATGCTCTCGAAGGATCCTTCCGAATATACGGCCGGCATGATCCTGCGCCTGATGGAAGGCGATCTGGCTCCGGTAGCCTGCTTAAGCGGCGATGCGGAACCCCACTGCAGCCACTGGGACACCTGTTCCACCCTGTCGCTCTGGCGGCAGATCGACGACGCGATCAGCCAGGTCGTTGACCACGTGACGCTGGCCGATCTGGTAAAGGATCAGCTTCAAAAGCCGGGATACACCCCCAGGTAGAACGTGTATTCCCGGCTTTTATCCGTTTTCCGGCCACTCCCCCGTTTTCCGGTCACTCCCCGGTTCCCCCGGCCACTCCCCGGTCTTGCGGGTCTATTCTTCCGTATTCTCCGGCATCCCTGTCAGATCGAACACCGCCAGATTCGGATTATCCGTCTCCGCGTCCGCAAATGCTTTCCGCACCTTCAGAAAATACTTCATGGCATCGAAATGGTCCTGCTCCTGCCGCAAAACGCGCTGCGGCGGATCGTCGTTTCCATCTGCCGGAGCCGTCATCTGCCGCGCCGTCCCCCGCGGATTCTCAAAAACCGCCGGGATCGCGAGCCCCACCGCCGTCGGCTCGGAGATATCGGTCAGGCAGTCATAGAGCGCGTCCAGATTATGCCCGTAATATTCCGGAAACGCCATCTTTTCCGCGATATATTCATGGATCTCTCTTCTCGTAAGCCCGGCCGCGGACACGGGGCCGCCGAAATCAAGCATGACCTTTCTCATTCCGCAGGTCCCTCCTCGTCATACAAAAGCTCGAAATTCTCATAATGGTCTTCCGAATAATACACCAGGCCGTCGTCGCTGAAGACGATCCGCTCCCCGCCGCGGTAACCGCCTTCGTAATTGATATCGCACTCATAATAGCTGCGGCCCTTCTCCTTCGGAAGCAGGCCTTCGCGGTTTCCGAAATAATCGCCGCCGATGCTTTTTCCGGGCGCGATCTCCCAAAGATTCCCCTTGCCGGAATCCCAGCCCAGATCTCTGGCCTCGTTCTTTGTTATGTAATTCGGCGGAAGCTCGTCATAAAGGTGGATATACAGCGCCACATGATCCCGGTCGCTGTACTCTTCGCCGAACTCGACGGACAGTTCATCTCCCGCCGCGGTTTCTTCACCCCCCGCGGTTCCGCTCTCCGCCGGACCTTCAGCGGGCCGATCCGCCTCAGTAACGTCCGCGGTCCCGCTCTCCGTCTCCGCAGCATCCGCGGTTCCGCTCTCTGTCTCCGCACTTCCAGTCCCCGTCTCTGCGGTCCCGAGGATATCTTCCACAAATCCGTCGACGATCTCGCCGCCGATCTCTTCCTCCACCGATTCGAGCACGTCCTCGCCCATGTCAGCGGCGATGGAATCCAGGATCTCCTCGCCGACAGACTGGACCGCCCCGTCACCGGCTCCGCAGCCGCCCAGGATCAGGCTGACCGACAAAAGAAGCGCCCACAAAAGCGCGGCGCGCCGCTTTAAACTCTTTTTCCAACTGTCCATCCGAACACCTCTCATCTGATTCCTGACAGCTCAGACGCCTGCCGCTTACACTGCGGCGGGTCCCTCAGCCACATAATATGCCTCATTATCTCATATCCGCAGGATCAAGTCAACGGATTTCATCTATTTCTATTGATTAAAGCGATAAAGCATACTATAATACTAGGAAAGAATGAAAAGGGGGATTTCATTATGAATATTCCAAAGAAATCAAAGACATGGATCTGGCTGGCCGCTCTGGCCGCCGGTCTCTTTCTGGTCTGGATCACGCTCAGGACGCCGGCAGCTGCGGGGGAGGGCTATACACCTTATGTCTACCATACGGTCTGGTCTCTTCTTCCGCCCGTCGTCGCCATCAGCCTGGCGCTGCTCACAAAGGAGGTCTATTTCTCCCTGTTCATGGGCATCGTCACCGGCGGCCTGCTCTACGCCAACGGGAATCTCGGGCTGACGCTGCAGACCGTGCTTTACAACGACGAAGGCGGGCTTGTAAATAAGATCGCCACCCAGCAGAACGCCAGCATCCTGGTATTCGTGGTCCTTCTGGCGGCGCTGGTCGCGCTGATGAACAAGGCCGGCGGCTCCGCGGCGTTCGGACGCTGGGCGTCAGGCCATATCCACAGCAAGGTCGGCGCGCAGCTGGCCGCCATCGCGCTGGGCGTGATGATCTTCGTGGACGACGGCTTCAACTGCATGACCGTCGGTTCCGTGATCCGGCCTGTGACGGACCGCCATCACGTGTCCCGCGCCAAGCTGGCGTACCTGATCGACGCTACCGCGGCCCCTGTCTGCATCATCGCGCCGATCTCATCCTGGGCGGCCGCCGTTACATACTCGGTTCCCGCCGATTCCGGGATCAACGGATTTGAAATGTTCCTGCGCACGATCCCCTATAATTTCTATGCCCTGGGCACGCTGCTGATGATGATCCTGATCGTGATCCTGAAGCTGGATTACGGCCCGATGAGGCTCCACGAGGACAACGCGGAAAAAGGCGACCTGTTCACCACGCCGGACCGGCCGTACCAGGACGCGGACGATGAGATCCCTTCCTCCAAAGGCGGCGTCATCGACCTGGTGCTTCCGGTGGTCGTCCTGATCGTCACCTGTATTACCGGCATCGTATACACCGGCGGATTCTTCGACGGCGTGGGCTTCATCGACGCGTTCGCCAATTCCAGTTCCGCCGTCGGTCTGGTCTACGGCAGCCTGATCACGCTGATCTTCACATTCTTCCTCTACATGCTGCGCGGCGTGATCACATTTCAGGAGTTTATGGACTGCCTGCCGGCCGGTTTCCGTTCCATGTGCGCGCCGATGCTCATCCTGATCATGGCCTGGAACCTGTCCGGCATGACCGGACTTCTGGGTGCGGACCTCTATATCCGCGACGTTGTGGCCGCGTCGGCAGGGGCGCTCAGGATCTTCCTGCCGTGCATCATCTTCATCGTCGCCGTCTTTCTGGCGTTCTCCACCGGAACCAGCTGGGGCACTTTCTCCATTCTGATCCCGATCGTATGCAATGTATTTACGGACTCCTATGAAATGCTCGTCATCGGCATCGCGGCCTGTCTCGCGGGCGCGGTCTGCGGGGACCACTGTTCCCCGATCTCCGACACCACGATCATGGCGTCCGCAGGGGCCCATTCCAACCACGTCAACCATGTAACGACGCAGATCCCCTACGCCTTTACGGTGGCAGGCGTCTGTGCCGTCGGCTATCTTCTCGCCGGACTGATCGGCTACTTTACGGACAGCCCCATCGCGATGGCGGCGCTCCCGGCGACGCTGGCGCTGCTGGCCGCGGTGATCCTGACCGCCAGCCGTATCGTAAAAACCCCGGAATAACATCCGTTTCATCAGCATGGCGCCGATACAGCGTTTCATCTACGCGGCTCCGATTCCCTGACAAAATGCCGGCCCCGGCCGCCTCTTACGCAGATCCTGCGAAGCGGCGGCCGGGGCCGGCAGCTGTCTATTCCCATACGCGCATTTTCAGTTCTGTCCGATCCCGTCCCGCGCGTCATGCCTAAACGTCATACTTCAGTCCGAACCCGTAATCATACGTATTTCCCTCCGAGTCCGTATAGGCTTCCATATCCAGGGCCACGTCCTCGCACTGCCGCTCCACGGTCTCCATGTCCTTCGGCATCTGCACCGGCAGGCGGCCGCCCGGATTGTAATTACCGAACACCACGTCCAGCACCGCCGCCTTCGAGATCCCGAACTCCACGACAATTCCGTCCGCGGCCGATTCAAACTCACTCATCACCATCGGGTTATTGGCCGTCACGCAGACGATCACCGGCTTGTCTCCCATCAGCCTGCGGCACTCCAGGATATTGTCCAGATCCGCCTCATTGTAAGCGGTATTCGTCTTGCCGAGATAGCTTCGGTTGGTAAATGTCTCCCTGGGATCGCCGCCGGCAATGCTGACCGGCCGGGCCGCCGTGGCCGTATAGGGCCGGTACTGCAGCGTGATCGGAAGATATCCGTTGCCGCCTGCCGCCGCGTCCGCCTCAGAATACGGATTGCAGGCCGGACTTTCCACGAAGACCAGCGCCGCGTCCGCCTGGGCCGGGTCGTCCACCCTCCGGCCGAACCGTGCGGGAAGGCCGTCCGGAAGCGGATCCTCCGTATGGGCCGGTATATCCGAGCGGAAAAATGCCTTCGACGCGCGGATGCTTCGGTCGGGCACATACACGTTCAGTCCCTTTTTCAGCGGGAGAACCGGCTCTCCGCTACCCGCCGGCTTCCGGTTCTTAAGAAGCACTACCGATTTCAGCTGCGCCTCGTAGCCGTGGGCGCAGAATTCTTCGCAGCCCACGATCTGCGCGGAACGGTCCGGATCCAGATACGGGTCCTCGAACAGTCCGCACTGGAAGATATTTTTCAGGAGCCGGGCCGCAGACAGTTCCATGCGCTCACGCATCCATTTTTCTCCATAACGGCCACAGCCGATCCGGTAAGCCTCAATGACCGGCGCCGAGGCGCTGTTGCCGCCGAACTGGTCGACGCCGTTTACGATGGCCAGCAGATGGCGCTCCGCCTCGCTGAGATCCTGCACGCCGTAGCAGCGGCTGCCGAAGGAATCGATCTTCGGGACGGGATCGCCGGTAATGCCCCAGTCGGTGCAGACCACGCCCTGATAATCGTATTTTCCGCGCAGAAGGTCATGGATCAGGTATTCGCTGTAGGAATTGCCCACATTCTTCCCGTTCTTCGTGTCGGCGCCCCAGGAAACCGTGTAATACGGCATGACCGCCGCCGCGCAGCCGGTCGGGCCGTCCAGCTTAAAAGCCGCCTCGGTAAACGGTTTTAAATGTTCCTCGAAGTTTCCTCCCGGATAGACCGCGAACTGACCAAACGCGTAATGGGCGTCGCGGCCGCCTTCGCCGCTGCCGCCGCCGGGCCAGTGCTTGACCATCGTGTTGACGCTGTCGCGGCCCCATCCGTCACGGCCGCCTTCTGTGGTCTGCATGCCGTCGCAGTAGGCCTTCGTCAGCTTCTTCGTCATGCCGCACTCCTCGCCCAGCGTATCCACCAGACGCATCCAGCGTGGCTCGGTGCAGAGGTCGATCTGCGGCCCCAGCGCCGTCGTGATGCCGAGGGCCCGGTATTCCAGAGACGCGTCGTGTGCGAACTGTGCCGCGACCTGCGGATCGAAACATGACGCGAACCCCAGGCCCTCCGGCCATTTGCTCACATCGCTGCCGCCGCTCTTAAACTCTGCCCCGCTGTCCTTCGCGCCGTTGCGCGGGTCGCTGGAAATATTCACCGGAATGCCGTGGGGAAGCTTTTCCGCCCGGGCCTGAAGCGCGTTGCTCCAGCGGGCCGAGGTCGCCGCGTCCTTTACATTGGTCAGCAGGATATGGCGGATGTGCTCCCGCTCAAGATATTCCTCCTGCTGATCGCTCAGAGCGTAAGGCTCGGCCCCGGATTCCTCGTAGGACCTGCCGCCGAATGTCCCTGAAAACGGTCCTCCCGCCGCAGGCGGCACCGCCTGATGCGGCGAATAGAGCATCAGACCCGCGATCTCCTCGATCGTAAGCCGTCCTGCCAGATCCTTCGCCCTCTCCCATGGGGTCAGCCGCCAGTCCTCGTACGGCAGAAGCTTCCCCGTCCGCTCCAGATCCTTGAAATACAGTCCGTCCTGCTCGATCAGCTCAAGCCCCGAATCCTCAGACCAGGAAAGGGTCTCCCCGCCGGCGGGCTGAACCAGCCGGCAGATGCCGTCCTTTATTGTTTTTCCACTGTCACTCATGGTTCGTCGCCTCCTTCGGAAAACATTGTATCTGCTTCTATCTTACAGTTTTCTGATGCGGGGCGCAACCTCTTTTTTAGAAATGTAAAAGTTTCACGCGCCTCGTTTCCCATACCCGTTTTTCGTTAGTCTGCTATGTTCGCTCTGCACAGAATGTTTTTCTCAAGGAGTGAATCCTGACGCACCATCAAAAAAGTACCGCGGTCACCGGGGACCACGGTACTTTCAATTCTTCAATCCAATTCATTCCCGGGCTATACTTCCCGGCAGATATCAGAACTTCCCGGCTTTCGCCGCTTCCTCGACGGACACGGCCACAGCGACGGTCATACCGACCATCGGGTTGTTGCCGGCGCCGATCAGACCCATCATCTCTACATGGGCCGGAACGGAGGAGGATCCTGCGAACTGGGCATCGGAGTGCATACGGCCAAGGGTATCGGTCATACCGTAGGAAGCCGGGCCGGCCGCCATGTTGTCCGGATGCAGGGTACGTCCGGTGCCGCCGCCGGATGCTACGGAGAAGTACTTCTTGCCTTTCTCCTGGCACTCTTTCTTGTAGGTGCCCGCTACCGGATGCTGGAAACGGGTCGGGTTGGTGGAGTTGCCGGTAATGGACACGTCAACGCCTTCCTTCCACATGATGGCCACGCCCTCGGTCACATCGTTGGCGCCGTAGCAGTTGACCTTCGCGCGGAGGCCGTTGGAGTAGGACTTTCTCCACAGTTCCTTCACTTCGCCGGTGTAGTAGTCCATCTCGGTCTCCACATAGGTGAATCCGTTGATCCTGGAAATGACCTGCGCGGCGTCCTTGCCAAGACCGTTCAGAATAACGCGGAGCGGTTTCTGGCGGACCTTGTTGGCCTTCTCAGCGATACCGATGGCGCCTTCCGCGGCGGCGAAGGACTCATGTCCGGCCAGGAAGCAGAAGCAGTCGGTGGACTCTTCCAGAAGCATCTTGCCCAGATTGCCGTGGCCTAAGCCAACCTTTCGTCTGTCGGCGACAGAACCGGGAATGCAGAATGCCTGCAGGCCCTCGCCGATGGCGGCGGCAGCGTCCGCTGCGCGGCGGCAGTTCTTCTTGATCGCGATGGCGGCGCCTACGGTGTAAGCCCACTTGGCGTTCTCAAAGCAGATGGGCTGAATGCCCTCTACCATCTTATATACATCCAGTCCGGCATCCTTGGTGATCTTCTCAGCTTCCTCGATGGAAGCGATGCCATAGCTGTTCAGAACTTCATTGATCTGTTTGATACGTCTCTCATAAGATTCAAATAA
>CANQGA010000118.1 GCA_947600145.1 uncultured Lachnospiraceae bacterium
CGCTGCACGGTGAACCCGCTGATCGGCCGCGAGATGGAGGGCGACCAGGTATTCCCGGCGGAAGAGAAGAAGAAGGTCCTGGTAGCCGGCGGCGGCCCGGGCGGTCTGTACGCGGCCTACACGGCGGCACGCAGGGGTCATCAGGTGATCCTCTGCGAGAAGGAGAGCGAGCTGGGCGGCATCTTAAAGAGCGAGCAGGCGCTGCCGTTCAAGCATGAGATGTACGAGCTGACCGGCACCTATGAGCGGCTGGCCCGGAAGGCCGGCGTGGAGATCCGGCTGAATACGGAGGTGACAAAAGAGTACGCGGAGGCGATGAAACCGGACGCGCTGATCATTGCCGTGGGCTCGAAGCCATTGGTTCCGCCGATCAAAGGGCTGGACGGGGAAAATGTGGTCGTCGTCAACAATTACTACCTGGAAAAGGACAAGGTCACCGACGACGTGGTGGTCTTCGGCGGCGGTCTGGCCGGCTGCGAGTGCGCGATCCATCTGGGCATGGACGGAAAGCGCGTCCATCTGGTGGAAATGCGCGATATGCTGGCTCCGGACGCCAATGTGCGCCACCGGCCGCTTCTTCTGGCGGAGATCGATAAATATGTGACGGTACATACCGGCTGTAAAGGGCTGGAGGTCACGAAGGAAGGGATCATCTGCGAGGACAGGAACGGAGCGAAGAAACTGGTGCCCGGAACGACCGTGATCTGCGCCCTGGGACAGCGCTCCCGCACCGACGTGGTGGAAGAACTGCAGGACTGCGCGCCCTATGTGCGGGTCATCGGCGACGCGGCGAAGGTATCGACGATCACCAACGCGGTGTACTGGGGATACCACGCGGCGCTGGATATCTGAATTTGCGCACATAACCGCAGAAGGTACGCGGGGAAGGCGAGGCCGGCAGAATGCCAGGCAAAGAGCATTGATTCTAGATTTTTGATATTAACATAAAATTTCAAGATATGGAGAAGGAGGTATGAGCGGTGGAACCGATGGAGTTATACCGGAAAATCGAGCTGCTGCCGGAAGATATTAAGCTCCTTGAGGAGAGCGCGAAGCGTCTGCCTCTGAAGGAACTGGACGGCTTTCTTGACGGAATGACCTGCATGGAAACGGCGGAGCAGGCGTACCGTGGACTGAAGGAATGGCTGGACGCGTACGGACAGCCGAGGGAAGGGATGGCTGACGCCGGGGTTTCAGTCAGTTCAGGCTCTGCAGACACCACCGGACGTCTCCGCAGCTATGATATGCTGTACTGTCATCTGGAGAGCGCCCGCCGAGTCTATGACAAATACCGCCTGATGGGAATTTCCGAACAGATTTTCATCGACACGATGAAATGTTTTCCGCGTTTCATGGACGAATGCCAGGCGCGCAACAAAAGCCGGTATTTTGAGAGAAGCTTCTGGACCTACCGGCAGACGGGCATGCGGCTGTTTCGGATCGGCGCGCTGGAATACGAGATGGTAAAAGAGCCGGAGAACGGAACGCTCTGCGTCCATCTGCACATCCCGTCCGACGCGGATCTCTCGGAACGGTCCGTGGACGCTTCCCTGAGGGAGGCGGAGAAATTTTTCCGCCGGTACTATCCGGCTTATGACGGCGCGGAATATGTGTGCGGTTCCTGGCTGCTGTCGCCTGCCCTTGGGCGGCTTTTGCCGGAGGAAAGCCATATCCTGGCGTTTCAGAGAAGGTTCGTCATTGACCGGGTGAACGAGGAGGAGAGATCCTATATGCGATGGCTGTTTCAGGCGCCGGATGACACGCCGGTCGGCGCGCTGCCGGAGAGGACCTGCCTTCAGCGGGCGGCGAAGGCTTATCTTCTGGGCGGAGGGAAGATCGGCGTGGGGAGCGGGAAACTGCAAAGATGAGAGAAGAAGGAAACTGTCGGGGTGATGTTTCCGGGAAGGAGGGACCGCGATGAGAACGATCATAGGAGTCGAGCGTATCCATGCGTATGACCGCCTGTTCCGCGGAAAGCGGATCGGGCTGATCACCAATTTTACGGGGATATCCCCTGATTGGACCAGGGATACGGTGGAAATATTCATGGACGCCGGCTATGAGATCGCGAAGATCTTTACGCCGGAACATGGCCTCTACGGAGCTGAGGCCGGGGAGAAGGTGGATGATTCGAGGCATCCCCGGTACCGGATCCCGGTGCTGTCTCTCTACGGAGACCGCCGTACTCCGGGAAAGGAAGATCTGGAAGGGCTGGATCTGCTGGTTTATGATATCCAGGACGTGGGTCTGCGCTATTATACGTATATTTACACGATGTGCTATGCGCTCGGGGCCGCGGCGGACGCGGGGATCCCCTATGTGATCCTGGACCGGCCGGACCCGCTGGGCGGCCGAGTCTGCGGCGCGCGCATCCGGCCGGATATCCACAGCTTTGTCGGCGATCTGGAGCTGCCCATGCGGTACGGCCTGACCATCGGCGAGATGGCGGGATATTATCTGAAGTACACGGGCCGTAAAGCGGATCTTACGGTGGTGACAATGGAGAATTACAGCCGGGATATGCTTTATCCCGACACGGGCCTTCTCTGGAATACGCCGTCGCCTGCGCTTCCTACATTTAAAAGCGCCGTCTGCTACAGCGGAGGCTGCCTCTTTGAATCGCTGAATATCAGCGAGGGGCGCGGAAGCGAGAAGCCGTTTCAGGTCTATGGAGCGCCGTTTATCGATATGGACCGGATCTACCGGGATGTGAGGGAGATATTTGCCGAGGATGGTCTGGACGACGGATCCGTCTGCTTCCGGCGGCGGTCCTTCGTACCGTCTAACAGTAAATACCGCGGGGAACTCTGCTTCGGACTGGAGTTTGCGCCTTTGCGGGCTGACTGCGATTTTCTGCCGGCGGCGCTGGCCCTTATCAAGGCTATTGTGCGGCGCTATCCGGATAAGCTGGAATACCGGCGGATGGCCGGCAATATCAACGGCCATCACCTGACGGTCCTGTCCGGAAATGAGTGGGCGGAGGAGTATGTGAACGGACGGCTGAGTATGGCACAGCTTAAAGGAAACTGGCAGGCGCAGCGGGAGGAATTTGAGGCTTACGTCGCAGACGTGAAGATTTACCGCTGAGCGCGTTTATATTTCATGCGGGCGGAGCGTCATTGGCGCCCTGCCCGCATTTTCAATCATTTCCCATATTCCGCGCAAATGATTGACAAATCACAGATTCTTCCGTATAATAAAACCATCTGTATTCAGGAAAGGTGTATTTTAAGAAAGGCAAGGTGGTTTTTCCGATGGAAGGGGACAGTTGGATATCCCTAATCCTGATCATTGTTCTGCTCGTTATGGGCGCATATTTCGCATCCAGTGAGATTGCGTTAAGTTCTGTCAATAAAGTTCGTATCCGTCTGCTGGCGGACAAAGGCGACCGGGGGGCGAAGAATGTCCAGTATATCCTGGACCACTTCGACAAGGCGCTGTCCACCATTCTGATCGGCAATAATCTATCACATATCCTTGCATCCTCCATTACTACGGTCTGGGCGACACGGATGTGGGGCACGAACGCTGTGGCTGCCACGACGCTGGTGCTTACGGTTATTGTGTTCTTTTTCGCGGAGCTGCTTCCCAAAAGCATCGCGAAGAAATATTCCGAACATTTTTCCCAGACGATCGCGGGATCGCTGATCCTGTTCATGCGCGTCTGTACGCCGTTTTCTTTTCTGCTGACGGCGATCGGCAATGCGGCGGCCAATCTGATCGGCGGCGGAGAAAGCGCCGTCACTGAGGACGAGTTCTATGATATGGTGGAGAATATCGCGGAGGAGGGCGGTCTGGAGACCGAGAAGGGCGAGCTGGTCCAGTCCGCGCTCAGCTTCGGCGATCATATCGTGGATGATATCCTGACGGTCCGTGTGGACGTGGAGGCCATCGACGACGGCGACAGCGTGGACGAGATCCTTGGCAGGATCCGTTCCGTGCGCCATTCCCGGATGCCGGTCTACCATGATTCCATCGACAACGTGATCGGCGTGCTGTCCTGCCGTAAGTTTGTCAAGGCATATCTGAAGGACGGAGACAGGGTGGATATCCGCCAGGTTATGGATCCGCCGTTCTTTATCCACGGAAGCACGGAGATCGCCGATCTTCTGCCGGCAATGAACCGCCGCAAGGCCAGCATGGCCATTGTCACCGACGATTACGGCGGTGTGGAAGGCGTGGTCACGGTGGAGGATATGCTGGAGGAACTGGTGGGGGATATCTGGGACGAGGATGACGAGGTCGTGGAGAGCTTCGTACAGATCGACGACCATACCTGGGATGTGGACGCTTCCATGAGTATTGACGACTGCTTCGACCGCATGGGATATGAGAACTACGATGAGGATGAGGTGGCCCACAGGAATATGGTAAGCCTGGTCTATGACGCGTTTGACAATATCCCCCGGCAGGGGGACAGCTTCACCTACCGGGACCTGCATATCACGATCCAGAAGATGGAGAAACGGCGTATCCGCGTTCTGCGGATCGTAAGGGAGGAGGCGAAGGCGGAATGACGACGGTGATCCTTTACAGTCTTTCGATCGTGGCCCTGCTCGCTTTCTCCGCGTTCTTTTCAGGATCGGAGATCGCCTATTCCGCGCTGAACCGGACGCGGCTGGAGGCCGGTCACGGTCCGGAGGTAAAGCAGGCGCTTTATATCTGTGACCGGTTTGACCGGGCGCTTTCGACGATCTTGATCGGCAATAACCTGGTAAATATTTCCGCGTCCAGCGTGATGACGCTCCTCGCGCTTCTGATCGCGGGTGCGGACGCGCCGGCCGCGATGCAGGACGTCTATACCTCTGCCGCGTCGCTCTTTCTGACGGTGCTGGTGCTGATCTTCGGCGAGACCATGCCCAAGATCGCCGCCAGGCGGAATCCGCAGCCTTTCGCCCTCAGGGTGGCCGGTCCGCTGCGCTTTCTGATGACGGTGCTGACGCCGGTGACCTGTGTGATCTGCGGCGCGGTCAACCTGATCACGTCGCCGTTAAAGGGCGAGACCCTGGACGAGGATGAGGAGGCCGAGGCGGCGGAGGAAGAGCTGATCGACCTGATCGAGACTTCGGAGGATGAGGGCATCATCGACGAGGATCAGTCGGAGCTTCTGCAGAACGCGCTGGACTTCGCCGAGATCTCGGCCCATGAGATCATGACGCCCCGCGTGGATATGGAGGCGCTGGAGATCGACGACGACCCGCGGGAGGTGAAGCGGCAGATCGAGGAGAGCACATTTTCACGTCTGCCGGTCTATGACGACCGAAGGGAGCGGATCCTGGGCGTGTTGTATCTGAACCATTATTACAGGGCCCTGCTGGATACGCCGGAGCCGGATCTTAAAGGTCTGCTGATCGAGCCCTGCTTCGTCTATAAGACCACGAAGCTGCCGGCCATTCTGGCGATGATGAAGCAGCGCAAGACCCACATCGCGATCGTCACCGACGAGTACGGAAGCACCATCGGCATGGTGACTATGGAGGATGTGCTGGAACAGATCGTAGGCGATATCTGGGATGAGACGGACGAAGTGGTGAACGAGGTGGTAGAGCGCGGCGAGCATGAGTATGAGATCGACGGCGATCTGTCCATCGGCGAGTTCTGCGAGCTGGTGGAGTGGGATGAGGATGATTTCGAGACCGATTCCGTCACCGCAGGCGGCTGGACGCTGGAGCAGTTCGGGGACTTCCCGAAGGCCGGGGACAGCTTCGATTATGAGAATATTACGGTAACGGTTCTGGAAATGGATGATCTGCGGGTGGGCAGGCTGCTGGTTACGGTCCATCCCGAGCAGAAAGAAGAAGATTGAGAGCGGCTTTGTCCGGGATGGAGCCGTACAGTAAAAAGAGGCTGAAGATCCGAAAGAATCTCAGCCTCTGATTGTTTTGTGCCTGAAAGGAGATCATCTACTGCTCGTCGTCCACGATCGTGGCGCCTGAAGCGGAGTCTGTTCTGGTTTTGTCCGCGTCCTGCGTCTCCCCGTCCGCGTCCTCCGTGACCTGCGTCTCTCCGTCAGCCTGAACGTCCGCGTCCTGCGTCTCCTCATCCGCCTGAACGTCCGTGTCCTGTGTCTCCCCGGACTGTCCGGCAAACAGATCGAATTCTTCGCCGGAATCGGGAACCGGTTCCTCAGCGGCGGTTCCGGCCGCCTCTTCCGCGGCCTCTCTGCCGGCACCTCTGGTCTTCTCCGCGGCGCTCTTCACGGTCTCCCTTACGATACTCGCGGCGTTTTTCGCTTTCTCAACGGCCTGGCCGGTGGCTTCCTTCAGCGCTTCTTCTACCTTCGGCAGCGTTACGTAATTGCGGTGCGGCGCCGGTTCTTCCTCGAACGCGTCGTCCTCCCCTTCAAAATCATGGAAATCCTCATCCAGCTCCCGGCTGAAGGATCTATACCTGACAAAATAGGAGACTGCTGCGGCGGCAGTTCCCACTACCGCGGCCAGAGCCAGGAATTTGCCAAAACTCTTTTTCGACATAATCGATACCCCTTTCCGTATCAAAACCATTTTCTACTATTGTAATACCATTATTCCAAAAATGGAAGGGATATATTAAGAAAAATTTTATAAAATGAAAAAAGAAGGAAACCTCTTGTTGACGGAAGGGAAATGCGATATGATGGGAAAAAGGAGACGCCGGGGACCGCGCGCGGCTGCGCGGCCGGCTCCGAATGTACGTCTGGGGGGAAACAGGATGATGCTGCTTCATGGAAAGGGCGTTTCGGCGGGGATCGCGGAAGGAACGCTGGTATATGTGAAACGGGCGGACGGCCATGCTTCGCGTCGCCGCGCTGAGGACTGCGGCGCGGAGTGGAACCGGTTCCTGCGCGCGCGGGATACGGTGGTCAGGCAGATGGAGGAGATGGCAGAGGAGGCCCGGCGGAAGGCCGCGGCCAGGCGTGAGGAAGTGGAGTGTCAGGAAGATCAGGCCGCGGGCGGAGCCCGTAAGCCCTGCGCGGACGGCGCATGGCTCTGGGAGGCATATCAGCTTATGGCGCAGGATCCGGAATACGGAGCGGAGGTGGAACGCGCTGTCATGTCCGGGCGGATGAACGCGGAGGCGGCCGTCGAGGATGTATCCGCGGAATTCGCGGAGCGGCTGGAACAGGCGGATGATGAATATATGCGCTCGCGCGCGGCGGACGTGCGGGACGTGTCGAAACGGCTGATCGCGGTTCTTGCGGCTGACGCGGGATCTGCCGGAGGGGAGTCCCGCGCAGGTGCCGGGGAGGAGTCCCGTTCGGATGCCGAGGAGTCCCGCGCGGACACCGCGGAGAAGGTAAAAGCCGCGCAGATCTCCGGCCCGGTGATCCTGGCGGCGGATGACCTGACACCGGGAGAAACGCTTCAGCTGGATCGTACGCGGATCGCCGGATTCTGCACCGCGGGCGGTTCTGAGACCGGACACACGGCGATCCTGGCCCGGACCATGGGACTGGCGGCCGTTGTCGGAGTGGGAAACGGACTGGGACCTGAGCTGGACGGTCAGACGGTCCTGATGGACGGGGAGACCGGAGAGATCGTGATCGCGCCGGATGAGGCGGCGAGGAAGGCCTATGGCAGAAAGGCCCGGGAGGAAGCGAAGGCCCGGGTGAGGCTGGAAAGCTTTAAGGATGCTGCTGTCGGGTGCGGGGGCGGCGTGATACGGATCTGCTGCAATATCAGTTCTCCGGACGATCTGTCCGCCGTGCTGGATTCCGGCGCGGACGGCGTGGGGCTGTTTCGGAGCGAGGGACTGTTTCTGGGGCAGCGCGGCGTCCCGTCGGAGGAGGAGCAGTATAAGGCTTACCGCCGCGTACTGGAGGCGATGGGAGAGAGGAAGGTTACGATCCGCACGCTGGATCTCGGCTCTGATAAGCAGACGGATGGCCTGTGCCTGCCGCGCGAAGACAATCCGGCTTTGGGGCTTCGCGGACTGAGGGTCAGTCTGGCGTATCCGGAGATCTTCCGCACCCAGCTGCGCGCGCTGTATCGGGCCTCGGTCTTCGGAAGGCTGCGGATCATGTTTCCGATGGTAACGGATGTGAGGGAGCTTCGGGAGGCGAAGAGGATCTGTGAGCAGGTACGGGAGGAGCTGGAGGCGGAGGGGATCCCCGCAGGCCGGTCTGTGCCTGTCGGGATCATGATCGAGACTCCCGCCGCCGCCCTGATGAGCGGGGAACTGGCGGCTGAGGCGGATTTCTTCAGCTGCGGGACCAACGACCTGACACAGTATACCCTGGCGTGCGACAGGCAGAACGGAAGTCTGGAACGATATTATGATCCCCGTCATCCGGCTGTTCTGCGCCTGCTTGCGATGACAGCGGAGAACGCCCGTAAGGCGGGGATCCGCATCGGGGTATGCGGAGAGCTGGCGGCTGACAGGGAAATGGCGGAATTCTGGCTGTCCGCCGGGATCGATGAGCTGTCTGTGCCTCCGCGGTCCGTGCTGCCACTGCGCGAGCGCTTCAGCGAGCTTTCAGAGGGAAAATAAGGCCTTTCGGCCGGGCCGGAAGGTTTCACAGAAAAAACACAAAATTTTTAGCACTCGAGGCTTGACACTGCTAACAAAGCGTGATATAACATATTTTGGAAATTGAAAGACATGTCCGATTATCATTTTCATCAAGGAGGAATAAACATATGAAGCTGACACCATTATTTGACAGAGTTGTCTTAAAACAGCTTGTCGCGGAGGAGACCACCAAGTCGGGGATCGTCCTTCCAGGCCAGGCCAAGGAGAAGCCCCAGCAGGCGGAGGTCATAGCGGTAGGCCCCGGCGGAGTTGTGGACGGCAAGGAAGTTACCATGCAGGTGAAGGTAGGAGATAAGGTGATCTACTCCAAATATTCGGGCACGGAAGTGGAAGTAGAGGACGAGAAGTACGTGGTTGTGAAGCAGAACGACATCCTGGCTGTGATCGAGTAGGCTTTGGGTGCGCAGAGAGCATTTTCATGTTGCAGAATTGTCCCGCGGAACGGGGCATGAGAGTTTAGATAAGACTGGAGGAATGTAATTATGGCAAAGGAAATCAAATTCGGTGTAGACGCGAGAAAAGCGCTGGAGTCCGGCGTGAACCAGCTGGCAGATACGGTACGTGTGACATTGGGCCCCAAGGGACGCAACGTCGTTCTGGATAAGTCCTTCGGCGCGCCGCTCATTACCAACGACGGCGTGACCATCGCCAAGGAGATCGAACTGGCGGACGCGTTTGAGAACATGGGCGCCCAGCTGGTGAAGGAAGTCGCCACGAAGACCAACGATGTGGCCGGCGACGGCACCACGACGGCGACGGTCCTGGCTCAGGCCATGATCAACGAGGGTATGAAGAACCTGGCGGCAGGCGCCAACCCGATCGTCCTGCGCAAGGGCATGAAGAAGGCCACGGACGCGGCTGTGGAAGCCATCGCGTCCATGAGCCAGCCGATCAACGGCAAAGCCCAGATCGCCCGCGTGGCGGCGATCTCCGCTTCCAGCGACGAGGTCGGCGAGATGGTGGCGGACGCCATGGAGAAGGTCTCCAACGACGGCGTTATCACCATCGAGGAATCCAAGACCATGAAGACCGAGCTGGATCTGGTGGAAGGCATGCAGTTTGACCGCGGCTATGTATCCGCTTATATGTGCACCGATATGGATAAGATGGAGGCTGTCCTTGACAATCCCTACATCCTGAT
>CANQGA010000119.1 GCA_947600145.1 uncultured Lachnospiraceae bacterium
CAAGGCTGAGAGCGGCGCGAGCCGGACCCTCATTACTTGAACCGGATAATGCCGGCGGAAGGAAGCAGAACATACTTTCCTCTGCATGGCGGGTCCTGCGCCTGCCATCAAAGTAGAATCCGTAATCCCCTCCTGTGCATGCAAAGGAGGTATTTTTATGTCTATTGTTACACCCGACGGCGGTCTTACGACCCTCGGCTACGCCCTGTGCGGCATCTGCGCGGTGATTCTCGTCATCGCCGCAGGATTTCTTCACGAGAAATCAGCTCCCGAGAAAAAGATGAGCGCGAAGCAGCTGGCCTTCTGCGCGGCCGCCATGGCGCTGTCCTTCGTCACATCCTTCATCAAGGTCTTCTCCCTGCCCTACGGCGGGTCGGTGACGCTGTTCTCGATGCTCTTCATCTGCCTGATCGGCTACTGGTACGGCATCGGAACCGGAATCATGACGGGCCTTGCCTACGGGATCCTGCAGTTCCTTCAGGAGCCGTACGTGCTGTCCCTGTTCCAGGTCTGCTGCGACTACGTGCTGGCGTTCGCGGGCCTCGGCCTGGCCGGCGCGTTCATGAAGTCCAAGAACGGCCTGGTAAAGGGCTACATCCTGGGCATCCTGGTCCGCGGCGCGTTCCACACCCTGGGCGGCTACCTGTACTGGATGGACTACATGCCGGAGAATTTCCCGCAGTCCCTTTCCGCCCTGTACCCGATCATCTATAACTACTCCTACATCCTGGCAGAGGGCATCATCACCGTGATCGTGATCTCGCTCCCGCCGGTGGCAAAGGCTTTGGCGACGGTTAAGAAGATGGCGACGGAATAAGTTGCTGCTCTGCGCACAAAGAAACTGCACGACGGCCTTTTCGTTTGCCGTCGTGCAGTAAATAAATTCTCCGTCAGATCTCATCTTCCCGCTTCTTGGACGCCAGAATTCCGAATACCCCCATCATACCCAGCGCGATCATTCCGAACAGGGCTGCAACTCCGATCGGTTTTTCATCGCCGGTCATCGGCGCGAAGTATGCCAGCGGCACGTCTTCATCCTGGATCTCAGTCAGGGAATTGGCGTCAGCCAATGGCACCGGCGTATCCGCGATCTCCTCATACGGAATCTGCGGCGTCAGAGGAACCTCCTCTTCCGGGATCTCCACATTCGGGTTCTGTCCCGGTCCCTCCGGCGTATTGCCCTCAGGTACCGTTTCGGGCTCCGGAGTCTGGATCGTATTCGTAAATGCAGCCGTCACAATCAGGCTGTCATTTCCTATTTCACCGGAACATCCTTCCCTGCCCGTTCCCATCGGCAATTCAACAGACGTTCCGTCAGCCTTTTGGGCAGTCACCGTATATGTGGTGTTAAACTCCACTTCTTTTTCGTCAACTGTAACCTTTTCCGTGTCTTCCGTGACCTGATAAGAGGCGCCCGCCGGAATCCCGCTAATGGCAAAACTTCCTCCATTTCCCAGCATGATACCGGAGTAGGTTACCGTCGTCGCTGCATCGTCCACAGAAACGTTCGCGCTCGTGCCTGCACTTGCACTACCAGCAAAGGTATTCCACGCCCCCTCCAGCGCGCTTCCGTGGGAGATCACCACACTGAACGAAAAGCTCAGATCGTTTCGTTCATTTCCCGCATTATCCTTCACTGCTTTCGATATCGTCAAGCTGCCTGTCTGATACGAATTTGTGATACTCACTTGGTAAACCGGCGGTGTACCTGGCTGGCCGGAGTCGTCAAGAATAATATCTTTGCTCGTAACACGTATTTGCTGATCGCTTTTTACATATCCCGTCGGGGCGGACAGCTCCTGAATATAATAGTACTTTCCGGTCTCCTCACCTTGCTCTATCAAACTCTTCGACAGACCTGTAAACGTAAGAATTCCGTTTTCCTTTGTCACACCTTTGTCAATCTGGATATCATTTTCCTCTCCCGAATGCCAGAAAAGACCAAATTCGGCGCCCTCGACAGGAGTCTTATAATCATCTGCCGTCTTCAGCACCTGTATATGCGCCTCTTCGAACGGAATCGAAAAACTTGCCTCGCCGCTGATACCGACATCTCCTTCGGCCGCTCCGATAAAGTACTGAGAGCTTGGCTTCATTTTATTTGTCTCTTCATCTAATTTTTCCTGTGCTACATAGAAACGAACACCTTTCGCCAGATATCTGGTTCCATCAATTTTCACCCGATACTGGCCCGCCTTAAGACCCTTCAGCTGCAGTGACGGAATGCTTTTTTCTTTCATATCCACAGGATCGATAATAGATTTACCAACTGGTTTCCCGTTTTCATCGCATTTATAAATACTAACCGTTATTTTATCACCTTCGCCTGGGTTGCCCGTATTCACCGGTACATCGAGCGATATGCTCATATTTACATCGTAAGTGTCGTTCACTGCATTAAACTGCACCAGATCAGCCGACACTGTCGGATTTACAGGCAGACATTCATCATCTGTAGCATCAGCGGGCGGCAGCATATCCATGAGCCAATGGTATATAATGTCGAAATTCTTAGTAACGACAGCTCTGCATACATTATTGTTCCATGCTTCTGCCGAGGGAGATTCCAGAAGATTCCAATACTCATCCACATAAACAACTTCATCAGGCGTAAATTGCGGCTCAGCATTCGACCTCGTCGACACATCAAACAAAGGCATCTGCGGAGTTGTAAAATATAAAGGTGGATTCTTCGGATCAATTTTTTTGCCAGTGGGATCATCAAATAACGCTGCTTCGATCTGATATAATGTCATCTCACTGTCAGGAACGTTCACCAGCTTCCAGATCACGGTTTGGACCGCTGTAATGATCTGATTGTAATCCAGCGTACTTGCCTGTATCTGACCAGCTTCCTTCCCAATGATTCCGTCATGCTCCATTGCCGCGATCATATCATCATATTTGATATATGGATAGGAATGCCTGAGGACCGACAACAATTTTCCCTCCAAATTACCGTCCGCCAGCGTTCCCTTGCCCAGATACTTATCAATCTGATCAATAGATGTCATCTTATACCACGCGCCTGCCTCATCCGGGCAATCCAAATCGCTGCAATACAAGTGATAAACGTTTCCACTCATTACATCAAGCAGATTAAATATCTCCGTTTTCTTCATCGAAACATATCTGCTGGTGTGATAATATCTGTAGTCACCCGCTTTGTATGGGGTCACAAGCAAATACTCCGTATCTTCTGGCATATTACTTTGATACTGATTTAACTCATCTTTACTCGGCTTCCAATCGTTATCCGGCAGAGTCGTAGCCAGATCCAGTGATTCTGTCGATTCGACAACCACAACCTTCCAGGACAGACTCTCCTGTACAGGCGGCAATGCCTCTCCGGGAGTTGCTTCCGGCATGGAAGAAGTCGCCACAGGCGGCAGAGACGCCTCCGCAGATACGGAGGAAGTCGCCACAGGGATCTCCGTCGGCTCATAGGTATACGTTATGATCACTACTCCGGGCTGATAAACTGTTGCCTCGCCGTTCCCACTGATTGTCAGCACTTCATGAGCACTGTCTGGCTCTTCTGAACTGTATTCCCTTGATGTCAGTTCCCATTCGCCCTGCGGCGGTTCCTGCAGTCCTTCCAGTCCGTTTTCCGACCAGTATTCATCAAGAAGACCCTCTCCGAGTGTCAGGAAACGAGTTTCTTCCGGTTTTACCTCTAATTCTTCCTCTGATTCTTCCTCTGATTCTTCCTCTGATTCTTTCCCAAATTCCACTTTCGGAGGCTTATAGTAATGATACACATACGGTATCCACTTCGGGTCCTCACCTTCTTTCGGGTTCTTCATAATATTGATCACATACGGATCGTCTCCATTGACAAGAACCGTCTCCTCCTCATACTCGTCGCCGTCCCCGGAGACTTCACCCTCCGCTCTGGCTTCCACGGCCGTTATGCCCGTCTGAAACGCAAACAGGACGAAAGCCATGGCTCCCGCGATCAGACGGCGCGTTCTCTTCGACAGTTTCAAAATACCCTTCATCATGAATCCTCCCTTCATCATGAATCCTCCCTTCATCATCAGCCTGCCTTCTCCGGCAGCTGTATACTCTGCTTCTCCGCCGCTTTCCCGGCTTCTTCGATTCCTTCCTGATCCGTCAAAACGGACCGGACCAGCGACATAAGTTCCAACACGCTCCTGAAATACTGACCCTGATTTCTCCAGCATACCATTCCCTGCCAACTGGTATGTTCATGAAAAAACACGCGGATCAAAAAAATCTCTCTCCTGATCAGGACCGCGTCCGACTGTTTCCGACATCGGTGCGGAACCCACCTGATCTTTCGTTTGCCCCTATAAAAAGAACGCAGTTCCATATCCTCCGAGAGAAATGTGCGTTCAGTCAACCAGCTATTCATCATTAAAAGCGCCTCATCCAATCCGCCGAACGCCACTGTCTCCCCTCTGCAGGCATTAAGGATCGTTCCCCGCACTCCCCCGTCTCCTGCGATACCTCCCCGCAGAACGAATACCTCCGGTTCCCCGGCCGGTTCCGGTCTGCCTCTGCTTATCTCACCCATTTGCCTTCCTCCCAAATCAACGACATAAGGATCTTATGTTCTTCATTTCAAACCGGGTTCGCAATCTGAGATCTGTGCCTGTACCTCCATTCCCATAATAAAGATATGCGTCATAGCGATAAGTGTCTTTTCTCTCTCCTTCGGTACTGACTGCAGTATCTCCGCCAGCTGCTCTTTCCTCGAAGGCCGAATCAGAGAACACTCTTTCTCAGCACTCATCCCGACCATCTCCTTACAAACATGGAATTTATTGTATCTGCAATAATAATATATTGATTTCAATATATTGTCAAGTGCTTTATGTTGCAAAATCAACCTTAACCTGACTATTTGTTGACAACACAATATCCCACCGATATAATTATGATAGCAGAAGGAGGAGAGCAGTTTGAACAAACGTATCAGGGAACTTAGAAAATCATTAGACATGACGCAAACGGATTTTGCTCAGGCAATCGGACTGACTCAGAACACAATTACGCTGATTGAAACCGGAAAAAGAAATATTTCTGACTTCTCTGTCAGAAATATCTGTCGTGAATTTCATGTAAATGAGGAATGGCTTCGTTTCGGAACCGGAGAAATGTTCGAAACCTCCCTTCAGTCAGAGCTGGACGCCCTGACGAGAAGATATAATCTGTCCCCCGGTTCCCGTATTCTTGTAGAAAAATTTGTCACGTTAAAACCAGCCCAGCAGGATGCTGTGCTTAAATTCATCCGGGATACCGCAGCCAGCCTGACGGATGACAGATAACAATGCCCCTATGAAACCTTCATCCCTGCCGCCCGCATCAGATGCTTCGCCAGCACCGCGGTGGTCACTGTCCCGACGCCGCCCGGTACCGGAGTGGCCATGGCGGCCTTTTCCTGAACCGATTCCAGATCCACATCGCCGCAGAGCTTTCCGTCGGCGTCCGCATTGATGCCCACGTCGATGACAACCGCGCCGTCGCCCACATAACTGCCGTCGAGCATCCGGGCCCGGCCGGCCGCGGCCACCAGGATCTCCGCCTGACGGCAGGCTGCCCTGAGATCGGCGGTCTTCGTGTGGCACACGGTGACGGTGGCGTTCTCCTTAAGCATCAGCATGGCCAGGGGCTTTCCCACCACCAGGCTGCGGCCTACGATGGTCACCCGCTTCCCGGCGATCGGGATCTCATTGGCCTTCAGCACCTCTATCACCGCTTCCGCCGTACAAGGAGCGAAGCCCGACTCGTCTCCGGCGAAGACCTTCGCCATGTTCACCGGGGAAATGCCGTCCAGATCCTTGCCAGGATCGATCATCGCCGCGATGTCCGCCTGACGGATCTGCTTCGGCAGCGGCAGAAGCACCAGGATCCCGGCCACATCCGGATCCTCGTTGACGGCCCGGAAGGCCGCCTTAAAATCGTCATCGGAAATGTCCGCCGGATACGCATAGGACTGGGCCCGCAGGCCGAAAGCCTCCATCTTCTTCATCGCGCCGCGCTCGTAGGACAGATCGTCCGGCTTCTCGCCGACACGCACAATGGCAAGCTTCGGCGGCTGCGCTTCCCGGCCGGTATCTGATAACGCCTGCTGCACCTGGCACTTAATCTTCGCGGACACATCCGCGCCTTTTAATATCTGCATACGATTACCTCTTGATTCTACTCGGTTTCTGTACGATCCCGGCTCAGCTCCAGTCTGGTTTCGGCCTAGTTCTGCAGCCGCTTAAGCACCTTCCCATAGATCTCATCCGCCCGCGCCATGCCGGAGGTCAGCATATGATAGGCCTCCTCATTGAAATCGTCCGCCCTGTCCCGATCCTTCATGGATTTGGTGTTGATATAGACGTTCATCACCGCGCCGGCCAGGGCCGCGCGGGCACACTGAACCGCCACGCCCACGTCGCTGACCGCCATGACGCTGCCTTTCTGTTCCAGCTCCTCCAAAACCGCGATCGTCTTAAGCGTCGCCTCCATCACGGACAGGGGCACGAGACTGGCCCGCTGGAGGTTCTCCTCCATCACCGCGTCCTTGTACGCTCTCTGCTCCTCCGTCTCCGTCGGAAGCCCGTAAGCCGCCGCCAGCGGGGCAAATACCACCGCGTCCTCATCCGCCAGCCGCAGGAAATCCTCCCTGAGCTGCGAGAGCTGTTCCATGTACTCCTTTATCTCCCCTTCCACTTCGGCGTACTTCTTCTTGCCGACGGTCAGGTTCCCTACCATCAGTCCCAGGGCGCTCCCCAGCGCGCCCGCGAGAGCCGAGGCGCCGCCGCCGCCGGGTACCGGCTGCTTTGATGACAGCACCTCCAGATACTGTTCCACTGTCTGCTCTTTCGTCATTTATGTCCGCTCTCCTTTTCCTCTCATATAACGTCTGCCGGAAACTCTATCCCATC
Organism: uncultured Lachnospiraceae bacterium; assembly: GCA_947600145.1. Classification (GTDB taxonomy): domain Bacteria; phylum Bacillota; class Clostridia; order Lachnospirales; family Lachnospiraceae; genus UBA3402. The sequence continues at coordinate 6,903 of CANQGA010000119.1, forward strand.
GCGCCTTCTGTTTTAAATGATAGCCACATGCCGCCTGCACATCTTTCAGCTCGTCTGACAGCGCAGATGTCAGTCGGCACTGTCCGCGACCGCCTTTTTCGCGGCCTCGTCGAACCCGCCGAGCGCTTCCGCCGCGTCCATGCCTTCTCCTACCTTCTGCAGCATGTTCCACCAGGCCGTGCGCACATCCGCCCAGCCGGGAGTTACCTGATAAAAATCGCCCATATATTTCATAAACATACCGTATTCGGTCATCAGCTCGTCATTGGCATAGATTCCCTCCACGTCGCGCACCGGCCAGTAGGTGGATGTCTGGACCGCCCGCTTATACTCGGTCCCATCCTCTGTCATATAGCGGATGAATTCCTTCGCCGCCTCGATACGCGCCTCATCGCCGTTGTCGAAGATGCCGAACCCCCAGATGCCGCCCTGCAGACTGGGATCCCCGCTGTCGGTCGGGAACGCCATCGGAAACGCGTCAAAGCTCATATCCTGATTATTGATGATCTGCTGGATCTCCATGGACACGTTCCAGCAGAAAGCCATGGCCAGTTCCCCGCTTCCGAAGAGATTTACTTCGTCGCCGCCGACCAGATCCGGCGCGAATTCGATTCCGTCCAGATCCTGAAGCAGAGTCAGCGCTCTGGCATTCTCCTCGCTGTTCACCGTATAGGCCGTATGCTCCTCATTGGTAAATGTGCCGCTGTACAGGTTGGTCACCAACGCCCTGGTTCCCTGGTCTCCGCCCTGACCGCCGCAGTACACCACGGCGACCCGCTCCTGGCCTGAGGCATAGAGCGCTTCCACCGCCTTCACGAAATTCTCCGTGGTCCAGGTATGGGTCTCCTCGTCGATATACTGCATGGCGTCCGCCGCTTCAAACATCTCCCGGTTGATCGCCATACAGTGGGTCGTCATGCAGACCGGGAACTCATAGTAAACGCCGTTCGCGTCATGACAGGCTGCCCGCACTTCAGGATAGATCTGTCCTGCCTGCTCCGATTCCCACAGATCGGACAGATCGGCCATTTCCCCGCGGCTGCCCCAGTTCGCCACCAGACGTTCCGGTCCTTCCAGCACCAGATCCGGAAGCTGTCCGGACTCGATGGCTTCCTCGATCTCCGCGTCGCCCGTCGTGTAATCCAGACATTTGACCGTCACATGGTACTGAGGATATTCCCGGTGGAAACCGGAAAGCAGAGCGGATACGGAACTCTGGCTTCCCCAGTTGCCCACGGGATAGGTCCACAGAGTCAGTTCCACGGTCTCCGCCGCGGCGTCTCCGCCTGCGCTGCCGGAAACGCCCGCCTGACCGTTCTCACCATCCGGCTGCCCGCCGTCCTGTCCCTGACCGTCCGCCTTCTGCGGATCCGTCGTCCCCCCGGCCTCGCTGCCAGGATTCCCCTGCGCCGGACTGCCGCCGCTTCCGCTGCCGCCGGAGCAGGCCCCCAGCACACACGCCGTCAGAAGACAGACCGCCGCCATCCATATCGTTCTTCTCCTCATTGTCCGTCATCTCCTCATGATCTCCTGTCCGCAGCGCCGGTATAACCTTGTAACCTTTAAAGATGTGCGCTGACGGTATTATACGAATTTCCGAAGGATTTTTGTAACCTCTCTCATATCGATGGGCTTCGCCACATGGGCGTTCATGCCGCTCTCCATACATCTGCGGATATCCTCCTCGAAGGCGTCCGCGCTCATGGCGATGATCGGAACCGAGGCCGCGTCCGTCCGGTCAAGCGCCCGGATCGCCCTGGTAGTCTCGTAGCCGTTCATCTTCGGCATACGGATATCCATGAGGATCGCGTCATAATAGCCTGCCGGCGACGCCTGGAACTTATCCAGGCAGATCTGACCGTCCTCCGCCCATTCCAGTTCAAGTCCCAGACCGGACAGAAGCTCCTGGGCGATCTCCCAGTTCAGGTCGTTGTCCTCAGCCAGAAGGATCCTCTTTCCGACCAGCTCTCCGTCGTCATCAGGGGCGCTTTCCTCCTGGGCCTCGATCTCCGGCTCATCCACCTTCTTAAGATCCAGCGTCACATGGAACTCGGTGCCTTTGCCCACTTCGCTGGCCACTTCGATCGAGCCGCTCATGGCGTCCACGATATATTTGGTGATGGCCATCCCCAGACCTGCGCCCTCCGTCTTCTGGACGCGGGCGTTGTCCTCGCGCATAAAGGATTCAAATACTTTGGTCTTAAACTCCGGCGTCATGCCGATGCCGGTGTCCGTCACGTACAAATGAAGACGCACATATTCATTTCCCTTCGGGGAAGCCTCCTCTGCCAGCTTAAGCCGGATCGATCCGCCGTCGGGCGTGAATTTGACCGCGTTGCCCAGAAGATTCAGAAGAACCTGGTTCAGCCGCACGCTGTCGCTCAGCACATGACCGGCGTACAGATTGTCGGCGGTCACCTCGAAGGTCTGTTTCTTCACATTCACCTGCGGCTGGACGATATTCGTGATGCCCTCCACCATCTCCTTAAGCGACACCGGCTCGCTCACCAGAGTCATCTTGCCGCTCTCGATCTTGGACATGTCCAGAATATCATTGATCAGTCCCAGCAGATGCTTGCTGGACAGGGATATCTTCGTCAGGCAGTTCTGAACCTGCTGCGGATTATCCAGATTGGCCATGGCCACCGCCGTCATGCCCACGATGCCGTTCATGGGCGTGCGGATATCATGGCTCATATTGGAAAGGAATTCGCTCTTGGCCTTATTCGCCTGCTCCGC
>CANQGA010000120.1 GCA_947600145.1 uncultured Lachnospiraceae bacterium
GGAGAGAATGATTTCCTGCTGATCGATGAGCCGACGAATCATCTGGATCAGGCGACCAGGGAGAATGTAAAGGATTACCTGGCAGCGAAAAAGGGCTTTATTCTGGTATCCCACGACCGGGACCTGCTGGACGCCTGTACGGACCACGTGCTGGTGTTAAACCGGAAAAGCATTGACGTGCAGGCCGGGAATTTCTCTGTCTGGTGGGAGAATAAACAGCGCCGGGACCAGTTCGTGCGCGCGGAGAATGAAAAGCACGTAAAAGAGATCGGCAAGCTGAGACGGTCCGCGGCGCAGAAAGCGCAGTGGGCAGAGCGGAATGAAAGTACGAAGATCGGGTTCGACCCTGTGAAGGAACACGACCGTTCGAAAGACACCCGCGCATATATCGGGGCGAAGACGAAGAAAGCGCAGAGCCGGGTGTCGCAGATGCAGAAGCGGATCAGCAGGGAGATCGAGGAAAAGGAGGGGCTGCTGGCCGACCTGGAAGAGCCGGTGGAACTGAAGCTTATGCCTCTGCGCCACCACAAGGAGCGGCTGATCCGTGTCCGCGAATTAACGGCCGCTTATGAAGGAGCGGACCGCCCGGCGTTTTCTGATCTGACTTTCGATCTGATGCAGGGGGAGCGGGTGGCGCTTCACGGGGGAAATGGGTGCGGGAAATCTACTTTGATCAGGCTGATCCTGCAAAGAGCGGGTATGGGAGCGGAGGCTTCGGGGAAGAGCGCATTGCCGGGGCAGCAGACGAGCGGCGCGGATGCGGGTCTCCCGGCGGTTGTATCCGGCGTCTGCGAGACGGCGGCCGGGCTGGTGATCTCTTACGTCAACCAGGACACTTCCATGCTGAAGGGCAGCATTAGGGAGTTTAGCAGGGCGCGCGGTCTGGATGAAAGCCTGTTCTGCGCGATCCTGCGGCAGCTCGATATGGAGCGGGTACAGTTCCTGAAAAATATGGAAGATTATTCCGAAGGGCAGAAGAAGAAAGTGCTGATCGCGGCGAGCCTGCTTACTCCCGCGCATGTGTACATCTGGGACGAACCGCTGAATTATATCGACGTATTTTCACGGATGCAGATCGAAAAGCTCCTGCTTGATTATCAGCCGACGATGCTGTTCGTGGAGCACGACGTGCGCTTCCGCGAGCGGATCGCTACGAAGACGGTAGAATTTTAAGTAATGGAGGATATTTTGAGGAGAAATTACTTTGTCGAAGGACTGCAGGGCGCCGGAAAGACTACATTCACGAAGCGGCTTTCCGATTACATGCAGAATTACCAGGTTTTTCAAGAAGGGGATTATTCGCCCGTCGAGCTGGCGTGGTGTTCTTATGTTACGGAAGAGCAATATGGCAGAATACTGGAAAAGTACCCGATGCTCAGCGCGGAGATCAAAGCCCGGACGATGGAAGAAGGAAACCGCAGAATTGTCTGTTATACAAAGATAGCAACAGATGTTCCGGGGTTTTACAAAGATATGGAAAAATATGAGATATATAATGGAAACCTGGATAAGGACGCATTTGAAAAACTGATCCTGGAGAGGTTTGGGAATTGGGACGGGGAGGGGCAGATTTTTGAATGTTCTGTTTTTCAGAATATCATTGAAAACCAGATGCTGTATCTCTTAATGTCTGATAGTGAAATTCTGGATTTTTACAGAAGATTAAAAAGCGTTCTCGGGGAGAGGGCATACAGGATTATTTATCTGGATGTGGAAGATATTCCGGAAACCATCGACAGGATCCGAAAAGAGCGAACCGACGATAAAGGAAATGAATCGTGGTTTTCGGCGGTGATCCGCTATATAGAAGAATCGCCGTATGGAAAGACGCAGGGATCAGCCGGATTGGGAGGACTGATCGAACATCTGGAGAAAAGGAGGAGGCTGGAGCATCGGATCATGGAGGAGGTTTTTCCGGAAAATTCTGTAAAGATCAGGGCGAAAAGCTATGATCCGATGACGCTCCCATGTTTTGTGCTGAGATGAGTTGAAAGCGCAGAGTGCTTTTGGTATACTTGAAAAGAGAAATACAAAAGCAGGAAATTTTTGGGAAACGGCAGATTATATTATCAAAGGATGCGCATGGAGGACGCGAAATGATTACGGATTCATTCACCCCTGAGAGCGAAGCGATCGTTTCGCCGAAAGCGTTTTTCGGTGAACAGAGAAAGATCTGCGATATCGCGATCGGTACATTTTCAAGAGAAATATATCCTGCGGTGCTTAAGCGGTTTCCCAATGAACAGATCGGGGAAATTCGGGCCGCGAACCGGATCAAGCCGATGCACCTTCTGACGGTCAATGACAGGAAGGTCGTCTTTTATCTTTCGGAGATCGGTGCCGCGCTTGCGGGAACGGACGTGATCGAGATCAACTGGCATACAGGGGCGGACAAATTTATCCTGTTCGGCTCGGCGGGCGCTCTGGATCCCGAAAAGACAAAAGGAAAATATGTGATCCCGACGGAAGCGTACCGTGACGAAGGTATGTCTTACCATTACGCCAGTCCGGCCAATTACATAACAATAAAAAACGCGGATGTGGTGGAGAAAATATTTGCAAAATACGGCCTGCCCTCTGTAAAAGGCAGGATATGGACGACCGATGCGATCTACCGGGAAACACGCTCTCTGGCGGAGAAAAGAAAAAGAGAGGGCTGTCTCGCGGTGGAGATGGAGCTGGCCGGCGTACAGGCTGTGTGCGATTTCCATAACATAGAACTCTATGATTTCCTGGTGACGGGGGACGTCGTTGATACAGACAGCTATACTCCGGATGGGCTGCATGAGGCGAATCATGATATGCAGAAATTTTATGCGGCTTTGCGGATCGCGGAAGAAGTTTAGAAGGGTGGAACTTTGCCCAGACCAAAAGTATAAAGAGGTATAAAAACTTATAAAGACAAATAAAAAGTATAAAGAGGAGATCTCCCATGCAGAATCCTTTTACGACCACATTCAGCAAAGCGCCGGAATAAATCTATATTGCTACATCGAAGACCTCGGCAGGATTATTTCAGCTATGAGAATCCTTCTGGGAAGCCTGTGAAATGGCGAAATGTACGAAAGGATATGCCTATGCGTTTCAGCAGCTTGGCGTCTTGTACTTCAAAAAGAAAAGCGAGGAGAGCCTGTCCGACATCCTGCCGGATTTCAAGACGGAACTGTTTGCCTATTCCTATGAGAAAATCTGGGAGGAAATGACGGAGGCGGATCGTTTTTTAGCGTCGCTTCTGGTAGAGAAAGGTGAGTACAAGCGGGAAGAGGTGCTTCGTCTGATGGGCGGCAGAGCGGGCAATTATTCTATGTACAGGGACAGGCTGCTGAAGCGAGGTATTCTGGAAAGCCGTCAGGCGTATGTATCGCTGGCGCTGCCGTATTTCGCAGACTATATCAAAGAATATTGTCTGTGAGACGGCGGAAACGAAAAGTATCGCAGACGCGGTTTGAGGAGATTATAAAATAAAAATCTGAGGTGGAAAGATTGAAAGTTTACCATATGAGCGACACGCTTCGTTTGGGCGGGGAACTGTCGGTCAATTATAAAAAGTACTGGGAGCTGACGGAACCGTTTGTCCAGGCGCTGGAGAGAAGCGAAGACTGCTTTTATGGCGTTTACTTTGCCGCAAAGTTCATGCGCGAGTCTCTGGACCGATTCGGAATGGCAGATATGCAGACGGACTATGTAAAGTGGGCGACGGAGGCGGTGTTTGAATATGTGCGCCGACAGGAATTTCCCGGGCGCTGCTGCCGGCTAAAATGCAATTACTTTTTTGACGATATTGCCTCCTGTCGTGAGCTTTTTGAGATCGACTGGGGGAAGGCTTCGGAAGAAGAACGCTTAAAGATCAGGCTTTTTGAAATCGAGCTTTCCGCCGAAACCGCTGACCGGCTCGATATGCGTTTGTTCGACGAGGCATACGACGACTTGTGGGAAACAGACGACATAACGCGTATCGTTGATTTAGCGCGCAGGTATTTTGCGGGAGAGAGCACCGGGCATCCTGTGTGGGAGATCGCAAGCGACCGGAAGGCCGTGGCGGTTCGCGATGTGTCTGAGTATTTGCTGAGCGAAACCAGTCAATTGAAAGGAGTCCGTCCATGCTGACCGTGATCCTCTGCGACGACAACGCCCGGGAGCGCGAATATCTGAAAAGTCTTGTCCTCGGCTGGGCGTCGGAATCCGGAACGAAACTGACTGTGCATGAATTCTCATCGGCGGAGGAACTTTTGTTTTCCTATTCCGACTGCCCGCCGGATATCCTGCTGCTCGATATCGAGCTGTCCGGGATGAATGGCGTTGAACTGGCGAAAACGCTCCGCGCCCGCTCGGACTTTTCGCAGATCATTTTCATCACCGGCTACCCGGATTTCATCACCGACGGGTATGACGTTTCGGCCCTGCATTATCTGTTAAAACCGGTGCGGCCGGAAAAGCTTTTCGAAGTCCTGACCCGCGCGGCCGAAAATGTCTCCAGGCTGCAGCGCGCGGTGGTGTTCAAAACCGCTGACGGTATCGAGCGGCTGCCTGTTGAGACGATCATTTACGCCGAGGCTTTTTCACACCTCGTTTCCTTTGTCTGCGCCGGCAGAAGCTGCGAGGTCCGCTGTACCATATCGGAAGCCAAAGCCATGTTAGGAGAAGGTTTCATCCAATGCCACCGCTCCTACATTGTTGCGCTGAAATATATCAAAACGGTCGGCAGCAGGGACATCCTTCTCGACAACGGCGTCCGCCTGCCCGTGTCGCGGCAGCTTTATAAAGAAGTGAAAACGGCGTATCTGAGCTATTACGGCGTGATCTGAAGCGTCGCCGAACAAAACGGCCTGATGGAAAGCATGATCTGAAACGGCGCCGCGCAAAACAGCCTGAGGCCTGATCAGAGACTGTATAAGAGAAGCGCCAGGATTGGGGAGGAGCAAGCCATGAAGCTTTTTGATCTGTTTTTCGGAAAAATGCTGGACCGCAGGATCGCGGAGTACCAGTCCGATCTGATTCAGAAACACGTTTCTGAGGTCGAAAACGTCTATAAGACCATGCGCGGCTGGCGGCACGATTATCACAACCACATTCAGGCCATGCTGGCATTGACCGACAGGCCCGATGAGATCAGGCATTATCTTCTCTGCTTAAGCGACGACCTTACGGCTGTCGACACCGTGATCAAAACCGGCAATGTGACCCTCGACGCGATCCTGAACTCGAAGCTTTCTCTGATCAGAAACTCCGGGATCGAAGTCAGCGCCAAGGCGGCGGTGCCTCAAAACCTTCCCATTTCGGACATCGATCTGTGCGTCATCATCGGAAATCTTCTGGACAACGCACTGGAAGCGTGCCAAAGTCAATCGGACGAAGCGGAGCGGTCGATCCGGATCTTTATCGGTGTATTGAAAAATCAGCTCTACATCTACTGCCGGAACACGTTGGACGGCATACCGAAAAAGCTGGGCGGAACCTATCTGAGTTCTAAGCGAAAAAACGGGCGCGGGATCGGACTGATGCGGATCGATTCCATTGCCGCGAGGAACAACGGCTTTGTAAACCGTCAGCACGACGACGGAATCTTCGCCACAGAAGTCGTCATTCCGCTTTCGTGACACAGCCACGCCATTCCGTGACGCAATCCGCGTCATTTTTGATACCGTTCACGCCAAAATCCCCGAAGATCTCTGACCGTGCTATAATGGAAGCTGTCAGAGATCTTTTTTCAGGAGGACATCATGAACCAGAAAGAGAAGAAAACGCATCCGCACATAGTTTCAAATATACTCTATGCGCTTAAAAATATCTGGCGGTGGGACAAGCTTTACTATTTCTTTTTCCTTCCGCAGATACCGCTTTTGGTGCTTCTGCGCCTGGCAGAGCAGTATTTTCCGAAAATGCTCATCGACAGCGTGGGCCTTTCGAGATCTGCCGGGCAGATCATGGCTCTCGTGGCGGTCTGTTATTCCACCCTTTGGGCGCTGTTTCAGCTCCACCGCTTTTTCAAGAACAGAGTCGAGATGCGGCAGTACTGCTTCTCCTCAAAATATCAGGAAGAGATTGCCGCGAAATTCATGCGCACCGATTTTTCCAACACCGACAATCCCGCGATCAACATCAAGTACCAGAACGCCATGAACGACGCCTGTTCCGGAAGCTGCGCCGGAGAATTTATCTTCGACTCGATCCTGACTCTTTTGACGAACCTTCTGGGAATTTTCACCTACGGCGCACTGATCATAAGCGTTTCGCCGCTGATTCTGGTCCTTTTGTTCCTGTCCGCATATATCACCTATCTTTTCGGAAAGCTGCAGAGGGACTATGTTGAGAAAAATAAGGACAAATGGGCTGCGGCCGACCGCAAAATAGGGTATCTGGAAAGCTTTTCGGAAAAACTGGACCACGCCAAGGATATCCGTGTTTACGGGATGAGCGGATGGCTCTCGGGACTTCTTAACGGCTGTCAGCGGGAGCGGTTTATGTGGGAAAAACGGATCACGGCCAGAGGATTCTTAAGCGGAATTTCAAGCGCGTTCCTGACCTTTCTGCAAAACGGTCTCGCCTACGCCGTGCTTATTTACCAGGTACTGGAGGGCAGACTCGGCGCCGGTGATTTCGTATTCTGCTTTGGTCTGATCACCGGCTTCTCGGCCTGGCTTAACGGCATCGGCGGTCTCTTTAACGACGTGATCGACAAGGCCGTGCGGATCGGCTATTACCGGGAATACTTCGCGGTGCCGGATCATTTTAACCACGGCGAGGGCTGTGCGCTGCCGCAAGAAGGCGACCTGCCCCTTAAGATCTCTCTCAAAAACGTGTCCTACAGTTATCCTTCCGAAGACGGTGAGATCCTCGCGCTCTCGGATATCAGTCTGGACATCCGGAAAGGGGAAAAACTGGCCATCGTCGGCGAAAACGGCGCGGGAAAGACCACCCTTGTAAAGCTGATCTGCGGGCTCTACTATCCCTCCCGCGGTGAGATCACCGTCAATGACCGCGCGATTTCCGAGTACAACATAGACGAATATTACTCCATGTTCTCAGCCGTTTTCCAGGACATCTACCTGCTGCCCATCACCATCGCGGAGTTTATCTCCTCAGGCGGCGGAAAGCCCGACCGCGGCCGGATCATGGCCGCCATCCGTGCCGCGGGACTTGAGGCCAGAATCGAATCGCTCTCCGATGGGATAGATACACATCTGATGAAGGGGATCTTCGACGATGGTGTCGACCTTTCCGGCGGCGAGAAGCAGAAACTGCTGCTCGCCCGCGCGCTCTACAAGGACGCGCCGATGATCGTTCTGGACGAACCGACTGCGGCCCTGGATCCCATTGCGGAAAACGAACTCTATATGAAATACAACGCCCTGACGAGAAACAAGACGTCGGTCTTCATCTCACACCGGTTGGCTTCCACCCGCTTCTGCGACCGGATCATTTATCTGGAAAACGGAAGGATCGCCGAATGCGGGACCCACGACGAACTGATGAAGCTGGGCGGAAAATACGCCTATATGTTTGACCTGCAGAGCCACTACTATAAGGAGGATCTGAGCGATGAAGCAGTTTAAGGAACGAATCGGGGCCTTCCGCCAAAGCCCCAATGTCAGGGCGCTTAAAATGTGGCACAGCCTGTGCCCGCAGTTTTTCCCCTTAAAGGCCGCAGAAGCGCTCTTTGGCAACCTGTCGCCATATTTCAGCCTTTGGTTTTCGGCGGAGATCATCAATGAACTTTTAGGCGGAAGGGACAGAAACCGTCTGATCGCCCTGATGCTTATAACAGTAACCGGCAATCTGGCGATCTCTGTCGTCTCGCACATATTAAACCGCGCCGCCGGTCACGCGAATTACCTTCTGAACCAGCGGGAATCGGCGGCGTTTATGCGCAAAACCCTGACTCTGGACTATCAGGATCTGGAATCACCGGATGTGCGTCAGCTCAGGCGGAAAATTACCGAGAACGGGAAGATCAACGGCTACGGCAGAGACCTTCTGATCAACATGGTCTGCTGGGCCATGGATGAAACCGTGAATTTGGTGCTCTCCCTGCTTTTAAGTATTGAGATGCTTGTAAAAATTTTCACGGCAGGCTTCAGTGTCCGGGCTTTGGGATTTGTGGCCCTTCTTCTGGCGGCTTTCGTCCTGCACACACGCCTCATGGCCGTCTTTTCCGAAAAGACGAGCAGACTTGCCGACGACATCGGCAAAACCATGCTGGATGAAAACCGTATCGAAGGCGGCATCGACGTCTACAACATGGGCAAGGACATCCGCCTCTACCGGCAGGACGCCATCATATTGAAAATCAAAGAAAAGCTCCTCGACGCCCACGCCGAAGTGAACAGAAAATACTATACCTTCCAGTACATCACGGACGCGCCGATTTTCGCGGGCGAATACTTCATCGAAGGGCTGGTATACGCATTTGTTGCCATGTACGCCTTAACCGGCGTTTTGGGGATCGGAAGCATCGTGAAATATTCCCGGTATATCAGCAATCTGTTCAACAGTGTGGCCATGTTTTTCAACATCAGACTGGACATTGCCAATAACACCCGCTTTATGGAAGAATATATTGCGTATTTCGATATCCCCAACCGGATGTATATGGGAAAGATCCCGGTGGAGAAGCAGTTTTTGTGCGACGGGGGCGAAAATGAGTATGAGATGGAATTCAGAAACGTCAGCTTCCGATACCCGGGCAGCGACGAATACGCGCTCAGAAACGTCAGCATCAAATTCAAAGTGGGAAGCCGGCTGGCGGTCGTGGGACAGAACGGAAGCGGCAAGACGACGTTTATCAAGCTGATGTGCCGCCTCTACGACCCGACCGAAGGAGAGATCCTCCTAAACGGCGTGAACATTAAGAAATACGACTACGCCGAATATCTGCAGCTGTTTTCGGTGGTGTTTCAGGACTTTAAGCTGTTCTCCTTCCCCCTGGGACAGAACATCGCCGCCTCGGAAGCCGTGGATGAAGCATTGGCTGAAAAATCGCTGGCAGCGGCGGGATTTTCCGGGCGGCTTAAGAAAATGCCGGCGGGCCTCGGAACCTGCCTGTATAAGGATTTCGACGAAAACGGCGTTGAGATCTCGGGAGGCGAAGCGCAGAAGATCGCCCTCGCCAGGGCCCTTTACAAGGGAAGCCCGTTCATGATCCTGGACGAACCCACTGCCGCTCTCGACCCGATCGCCGAATTTGAGATCTACCAGAGCTTTGACAACATCGTGAAGGGAAAGACCGCGGTCTATATCAGCCACAGGCTGTCCAGCTGCCGCTTCTGCGACAGAATCGCGGTGTTCGACATGGGAAGGATCGTGCAGACAGGCTCCCACGATACCCTCTGCCGCGCTGACGGCAAATACCGCGAACTCTGGCATTCGCAGGAACAGTACTATGTGTAAGACATTCAGCTCATGTTTTTTCCAATAGAACTGCTTGATTACAGCACTGGAAAAAATTATAATGAGGGTATCATACGAGCAGCTGTTGTATTGATTGGAGAAAACGAATATGAACCTGAAAATAGCATTTTTACAGATCCTGCCGGGAAAGAGTCCCGATGAGAATTTTTTGATCGGAAAGAAAGCCTGCATAGA
>CANQGA010000121.1 GCA_947600145.1 uncultured Lachnospiraceae bacterium
CGCTCACCAGCTTTCCGCCGCCGTCGTAGACCAGCTTCAGAGAAAAGAACGGCGCGCCCTCGTCGAGCAGCCGGAAGAAGATCTTGTCCCCTTCCCAGATATTCAGCCCCCAGACCTTCTCAACGGGCACCCACATAAGTTCCCCCTCGTCGCAGGGAACCGGTTCCCCTTCAAAGCCGTCGGCCGTAAAAAGCGACATATATTCCGTCTCGCCGTCCCCGGACACAAATGTGACCAGACCCCGGTAGCGGTAGGAAGTCAGCGTATAGCCGGTCTCCTCCTTCACCTCCCGCAGCACACACTCCTCCGGGCTCTCGTCCGCCTCAAAATGTCCGCCGACGCCGATCCATTTATCCTTATTCACATCGTTCTTCTTCACAGTGCGGTGCAGCATCAGCCAGCTGCCCTCCCGCTCAATATAGCAAAGGGTGCTCAAACTTGTCATAGGATCCTCCGCGCGGCAGCCGCGTTTCCTTTTTCCGGTCGTCTCCGCCGCGTCTCTTTCATCATACCACAAAAAGCGGCAATGAAAAACATAATTTTGCGATGGGCGCGCAGATATCCGTTTCCGCCGGCGCGGTCCGGGAATATTTCCGGGCCGTTTCACACAAACTAGGGAAAATCCATTTGGAGGTGACAAGATAATGAAAAGCAGCGATACAGTTGAACTTCTGAAGGAATGCGACGCCGGCGTGAAGATGGCCGTCGCCTCGTTCGACGACGTGCTGGGGCGGGTCCGGGATTCCAATATGAAAGATCTTCTGGAAAAAAGCAGACAAAACCATGAGAAGCTGGGCGATGAGATCCACTCTCTCCTGGGCGAACACCACAGCGGCGATAAGGATCCGAACCCTGTGGCCAAGACCATGTCCTGGATGAAGACCACGATGAAAATGGGCATGGATGAGAGCGACGCCACCGTGGCCGACCTGATCACGGACGGCTGCAACATGGGCGTCAAATCCCTGCGCAGGTATATGAACCAGTACCGGGGCGCGGACGAGACCTCCCGCGGTATCTGCGGCCGCCTGGTCAGCATGGAAGAAAATCTGTGCAGGGATCTGCAGGACTACCTGTAACCTGCAACCTGCAGTTTGTAACCTGCAATCTGTGACACGTAGTCCGGCTCCTGCCGGCAAAACGAAAAGCGGATCCGCCGGCTGCCGGCAGGGCAGGCACCGGCAAACAGCTTCGGCAGGCACCGGCAAACTGACAGGCACCGGCAAACAGCTTCGGCAGGCCTTGACAAATCCCGGTAAATAGGCTAAAATCTCTCACAGATGAGGGAGTAGTCGGCGCGGCCCTGCCGCGCGATAGAGCCAACACACTGGCAGACGCGGTTTCCCGCACATGTCTGGTTCTATATGAAATGATGAGACTTATCTGCGGTCCGGGCCGCGGATAGGTCTTTTTTTACTACGGAAGCCATACATCTGCCGCAGACAGCGCCGCTTTCCGAAATAAGGAGGAATACATATGTCACTGATCGAGCTGTTCCTGGTCGCCGTAGGCCTGTCCATGGACGCCTTCGCGGTCTCCGTCTGCAAGGGGCTGTCCATGCGGAAGCTGAACCCGAGGCACGCCGTCGTCATCGGCCTTTATTTCGGCGGCTTTCAGGCACTCATGCCTCTCGCGGGATATCTTCTGGGCGTGGGGTTCCAGGAAATCATCACCGCCTACGATCACTGGATCGCGTTCATCCTCCTGTCCGTCATCGGAGGCGGCATGATCAAAGAGGCCTTAAACCCTGAGGAAGACAGCTGCGACGACTCCGTCGCATTCCGGGATATGATCGTCCTGGCCGTGGCCACCAGCATCGACGCCCTGGCCGTAGGCGTCACCTTCGCATTCCTGCGCGTACATATTCTTCCGGCCGTGTCCTTTATCGGCGCGGTCACTTTCTGCCTGTCCGTCATCGGGGTGAAGGTGGGCAATGTGTTCGGCACGCGCTACAAATCGAAAGCAGAGATCGCCGGCGGCCTGATCCTGATCGGCATCGGCGTCAAGATCCTTCTGGAACATCTGTCTGCCTGACCGGGCGGACAGCCGTCGACAGCCGCTTCGGCTCCCGTGCGGACGCGGAACACAGCGTTTCAGCCTACCATCCCAATCCGGCTCTGTCTTCCACACGCGGCCTCGTCGCCGGATTGATCAGGATCCTCACGCCGGTGATATCCGCGACCTCATAGCTTGACAGCCTGCCCTTCTTCAGGTCGCTTAACATCTCGTCCTTGTTTTCCATAAAGAGCCGGAACTCATCTCCATGATAGGAACGCATCAGACGCAGTACGCCGTCGACGGCCGGCGCGTCCTCTTCCTGCGGCTCCCCACCGGTTTCTTCCCCGACCTCTTCAGGCGGTTCCTCACCGGACTCTGACGCCCTGTCATACGGTACATACTGCAGAAACGGCTCCACCAGAGCCTGATTGTACGTCACCTGATAGCGCACGATCCCTTCCGGCACGGACGGATCTTCCTCGACGCCGTCCAGATAACGGTTTGTATAGTAGCTCTCTCCCAGGATGAGCGTACTGCCGTCGTCCTTGAGCGTAAAGTCAAAATCCTCCGTCACAAGATATTCGCTGTCGAGCAGCTTCGTGCCTCCGTATTCAAGCGAGGACCACTCTACCATCGTAAGGCCCGCGCCGACGCCTCCCAGAAGTACTCCGATGAGAAATACCGCGATCAGAACAATTCTAAGCTTACGCATGATCCTTTTCCTCCTCTCTGCCATTCGCCTCAGTTTCTTCCGGCATGACCGGTTCCGCGGGCAATTCCGAAGCCGGTACCGCAGTTGGTTCTGCGGCTGGTGCCGCGATCGGCTCTGCGGCCCGTGCCGCGGCCGGTTCTGAAGCCGGCCTCTTCTTCCTCCATAACAGCGTCATAACAAATCCTGCCGCCGCAAAGAAGCTCACAGCCGCTCCCAGCGACGCGACCGACAGGCCGACCAGCGGATAACCGCCCAGCACCAGGATAAGAAACATGCCGAGTGTAAACAGGAAAAGCACTCCCATCATTCCAACCGTCAGCGAAGCCGCGACGCAGCACGCGTTCCACGTCATCCGCGCGCACCAGATACACGCGTCCGCACACCACCTGCAGAAGGAGGTAATTCCGCCCCAGATCCCTGACAGGATTCCTTGTCTCATTTTACGCGCACCGCCTTTCTCTTTCGCCGTCAAAAATGTTCTCCCAGTGTCTGAATCTCCCGGGCTCCCGGGCGCGGCCTGTTCTTCCTGCCCGTCGGAATCGGTCCGGTCCCCGCCCTTCGCCTCTTTCGCGCGAAGCCCCAGAAGTCCGGCCAGCCATATAAACGGTCTGCAGAACTGGCGCCGGCACCAAAGACACGCCTTCCATGCCCACGCTGCCGCGGCCTTTATGAGCCGCCAGCTCCAGCGTACCGCCGCCTTCGCGCCGCCCCATAACCAGAGCCATGCGCCGGTCAGCATCTTCCACAGACCGGCGGCAAAATTTCCCACTGTGCTTCCGCCTGCCGTTCCCGATCCGGACGTTTCTCCGCTCTGCCCGTCCTTACCGGGCACGGCTTTCTGCGCCTGCCCACCGGTATTCCCCGCCTTCTCCGCGCTATTCTCCCTCATCCGTCCCATCCCGGCGTAATCTGCCCGCACATGATAGGCCTCCAGAAGCTCCGCCGTCATTTCATTAAAATCACCGAAATCCGCGATCGCTTCCTCTTCTGTGAGTCCGCTGGCCACCTTCATATCGATGTGCTGTTCATACTCATCTATGATATCCCGCTGTTCCGTCTCATCCAGAACCGCCAGCGCCTGCCTGAGCGCCTCCAGGAATTCTTTCTTATTCATCGCCTGCTCCTCTCCGCGGCTGTCCGCCGCCTGCCGTGCCATCCGCCTGCCGTGCCATTCTATGTCCCGCAACACGCGGTCCGCCGCCTACTTCCCTTTCCGCTCCTGCAGGAAGGCCCCTACCCGGTCGGCGAATTCCGTCCACTCCGCCTCCAGCCGGTCCCGGTACAGGATTCCCGCCACCGTCAGATGATAATACTTCCGCGGCGGGCCTTCCGTCGATTCCCGCAGATACGTCTCAAAATACCGCTCATTCGTCAGCCTCTTGAGCAGAGGATAGATCGTCCCCTCGTTCACGTCCACGACCTTGGAGACTTCTTCCACCAGCTCATAGCCATACATATCCTTCTGCCGCACCGATTCCAGCACGATCAGCTCCAGGACTCCCTTTTTGAACTGCGCATTCATAACGTCCCTCTCTTTCTCTGGTTACATATTATACCAACTACTTGGTAATGTCAAGTACCATATTAAAAAAAATAGTGACAGACGTAAAAACAGGCCGGCGCCAGGATCGATCAAGGTCCTGACACCGGCCGTGTTCCCGCCGAAACCACCGTCACAGAATCCGCAGCTCAGCCGCGCGGATCTCTTCCGCGGGTCTGCCTCGGTTCCTACGCCGTCACCTTCATGAAGTTCTTCTTGCCGCGCTTGACGATCATACCGTCGCCCGCGAAATCATCCTTCGTATACGTCTTGCGGATATCCTTCATCGGCTCGCCGTTCACCGACACGCCGCCCTGCTCCACATTCCTGCGGGCCTCGGCGCGGGACGGAGCCAGACCGGATTTCTGCAGGACCGCCAGAATGTCGATGGTTCCCTCGGCACTGAAATCGTCGGCGCCAAGCGCGAACGTGGGCATATTCTCCAGGCTGCCCTGTCCCTTAAACAGCGCCCTCGACGCCTCCTGGGCCTTCTTCGCCTCTTCCTCGCCGTGGACCAGAGTGGTCAGCTCATAAGCCAGGATCTCCTTGGCGGTATTGAGCTGGCTGCCCTCCCAGTGATCCATCTCGTTGATCTGTTCAAGCGGCAGGAAGGTCAGCATCCGCAGGCACTTTAACACATCGGCGTCGCCTACATTTCTCCAGTACTGGTAAAAATCGAAGGGCGAGGTCTTATCCGGATCCAGCCAGACCGCGCCGGACTGGGTCTTGCCCATCTTCTTGCCCTCGGAATTAAGCAGCAATGTGATCGTCATCGCGTAGGCGTCCTTGCCCAGCTTGCGGCGGATCAGCTCGGTTCCGCCCAGCATGTTGCTCCACTGGTCGTCGCCGCCGAACTGCATGTTGCAGCCGTATTTCTGGAACAGCATATAGAAATCGTAGCTCTGCATGATCATGTAGTTGAATTCCAAAAAGCTAAGCCCCTTCTCCATGCGCTGCTTGTAGCACTCGGCGCGGAGCATGTTGTTGACGGAAAAGCACGCGCCAACCTCCCGCAAAAGCTCCACATAATTCAGGTTCAGCAGCCAGTCGGCGTTGTTCACCATCAAAGCCTTTCCGTCCGAGAAATCGATAAAGCGGCTCATCTGTTTCTTGAAGCACTCGCAGTTGTGCTCGATGGTCTCCACCGTCATCATCTGGCGCATATCGCTGCGGCCGGACGGATCGCCGATCATGCCGGTGCCGCCGCCGATCAGCGCGATCGGCTTGTTGCCGGCCATCTGCAGGCGCTTCATCAGGCACAGCGCCATGAAATGGCCCACATGAAGGCTGTCAGCCGTCGGGTCAAAGCCGATGTAGAAGACGGCGCGGCCCTCATTTACCATTTTGCGGATCTCATCCTCGTCGGTCACCTGGGCGATCAGACCGCGGGCGACCAGTTCATCGTAACACTGCATAACTCGTTCTCCTTTTCCTTGTGATATGGATCAAAATGTGTCCGGTTCTTCCATGCCTTCTGTGATGGGGCATCTTTGTGATGGCTGCGCTGTAACAATCCGCATTCACGAAAAACAGCCCCGTCCTACGTATTCTTCATAGGACGGGGCGCAAACCTCGTGGTACCACCTATTGTTTACAGAAAGACTCGCGTCTTTCCGCCTCTTCGGGTACTGCAGGAGCCGTGTTCCCGTCCCACAATCAGCCTGCCAATATCAGACAGCCTCATGGAAACATTCCGGACCGCGGATCCTCCGTTCATACCCTAGCACGGTAACGTGTGCAGGAATCCGTCACAGCCTACTTGGCGCCGCCTGCGCGGGACGCGTCTGCCCCGGCGGCATACGCCGTTTGGTGTGAAGCTCAAAGATGTATTCACAGCAGGCTTTCCACGCGCCTCTCACCGTCCGGCTGCTCTCTGTGTGCTGCTGCCTGCCGCTACTTGTTCTTATCATCGCTTTTCGTCATGAAATTATAGCCATTATAGCGGGCGGCGCGGGATTTGTCAAGCCCGAAAAACCATCCGCCCGGCTCTTTACATCCGCGCGGTTCTTACAAAAACCGCAAAGAATATTGCCTGCCCCGGCATTTCACTGTGCCGGCCGCACGACCCCATTTTCATCGATCGCCACGCCCACGGAGATCCTCTGCATGAACTGGAGCACCCTCTGCTTCTCCCCCGCGTCCGTCACAAGCGACGTGCGGCAGCCCTTCTGCAGACAAGGCACGAAGCGGAATTCCGCGATGCCGTCCTTCGTGATATCCACCTCGGCGATTCCGGTGTCCAGCGTGCTGCTGTTGAACCAGAAATTCCCGAGACTGTAAAGGATCGGCACGCCCTTATAGTACTCGATGCCCTGCAGACGGTGCGGATGGTCGCCCATGACCAGGTCGGCTCCCGCGTCGATATACTGGTGACCCAGGCTCTGCTGATCCGCCTCGAACTGATTGGTGCCCTCCGTCCCCCAGTGGACGTAGACCACTACGAAATCGCTGTTGGCGTCCGCCTCGCGGATCACCTCCAGGAATTTCGACGGATCGTAGGTGCGAAGCACGCCGGCCGAATCGGCCGTGGCCTCCTTCGTAAATACATAGGACCGCTCAACCTGAGTCGCGCTGACATAGGCGATCTTGATGCCGTTTACCCGGAAATACACGATCTTCTTCGCCTCGTCCAGATTCCGTCCCGCGCCCACATAAGGAATGCCGTACTGATCCAGCGTGTCCAGCGTATCGATCAGCGCGGTCTCACCGTAATCGTAGATATGATTGTTGGCCACGGAAACGATATCCGCCGACATCTTGAGAAGATCAACCGCCGTCTCCGGCTTCGTCCGAAACGTATAGGTCTTGCCGGACAGGGGCTTGCCCCGGTTGCTGTAGGTGTACTCGTTATTCACCATCATGATATCGGCCGCGTCCATCCGCGCCAGCACATCCGGCAGGATACACTGCTCCAGCCGGTCGCCGGTGCTGTGATAATAATTCATGATCGTATACCCTTCTCCGAAGCCCAGATCCCCGATAAAGGACAACGTCACCTTATCCGCGGAATGGGCTTCCCTGCGGATCACGCCCTCCGCCTCGTCGCGGGCAATCTGCGCCGCGTCCTCCGCCGGTACAGAAGCTGTCCCGCCGGAGCCGTTTTCGACCGAATACCCCGGTCCCTTCGGCATCATCGTATCGATCCCGGCCGCCCGGCCCTGCACCGCGGTTCCCAAAATAAGCGCCGCCGTCAAAGCAAACGCCGCGTATCTTCTCATCCTGCACATTCCTCCCGGTAATTATTTAAATAGTGATCTCCGTCAGCTCTTCCCGGCAAAATCATGCCCGCACCGGCGGCAATGGATGCTGATCTTCCCGTGTCCCCTCGGAATACGCAGCTTCTGGCCGCAGTTCGGGCACCGGAAGATCTTGTACCGCCGGGCTTCTTTCACGCGGGCGGGCCATTTCTTCCAGCCCTCCGTCACCTGAAAGCGCAGGCGCAGATACGTCTGGTTCTCCTTAAAACGCCGTCCGGTCTTCTTCGAGAACATCCGGAAATAGATCCAGATAAGCAGCGCCAGCTCCAGGAAAAACAGCACATTTGTCCGCGCGAACAGGTTTACGGCGATCAGGACCAGGATCGCTCCGGATAAAAAACGGTTCAGTTCATCATTGCCGTACCGGCCCACCATGAACCGCGCAAAGCTCATCCGCCATCTGCGCAGAAGATCTCTCCATCCGCCGTTTCCTCTCATCCTGCCGCCTCCTCTGGTCCGGTTACACGTACTGCAGCACCGCTGTCTGCGCCGGCGTCTCCTTCGTCAGCGTCAGTGTATTGGTATCATAGACTGCCACATCGCCGCACAGGGATGTGAAATCGCCAAGCTCTGCCAGAACATCGAATCCGAATTTCCCGCTCCGGTAATGCATGGGCACAGTGACCCGCGGCTTCACCGCGTCCACGACGGCCTTCGCCTGCTTCGCGTCGATCGTGAAGAAACCGCCCACCGGGATCAGCATCACATCGACGCCGGCTAACGCCTTCTTCTGCTCCTCTGTCAGTTCGCACCCCAGATCGCCCATATGGGCCACCCGGAAGGTCCCGTCGTCCAGGATGTGGATCTTATTCGGCCCGCGCTTCGCGCCCTTCACATCGTCATGGTAAGTATCCAGCACCGTCACCGTAAACGGAGACGCGCCGCCCTTTCGCACATCGATCACATCCACCGCGTTGTGGTCGCCGTGCCCGTGACTGCAGAGCACTTCATCGGCGCTGGCCCGCAGCGGCTTAAGCCCCTGCACGTAACCGTCCGCATAAGGATCCAGAATGATCGAATATCCCTGGGACTCCACCTTAAAACAGGAATGCCCCAGCCATGTGACCGTCATTTTCTCCGACATATCTGATACCTCCTTCTGTCCGTTCAGACTTTCAAACAATATATACCGGATTCATCATACCACAGATCTCGCTTCTTTTCTACTGATTTTACGCGGAATGCGCGCTATTTAAAACGGCACATCCCCCGCAGCCACCGCCGCGGAAGATGTGCCTGTTTTCTCCTTAATCCAGCTCCGAAAGTCCGGTATACAGCTCGTAATACCGCCCCTTCTGAGCCAGCAGGTCGTCATGGTCGCCTCTCTCGATGATCTCGCCCTTCTCCAGCACCATGATCGCGTCGGCGTTGCGGACCGTAGACAGCCGGTGGGCGATCACGAATGTGGTCCGGTCCTTCATCAGCCGGTCCATTCCGTGCTCGATGTGCCGCTCCGTCCTGGTATCGACCGAGCTGGTCGCTTCGTCCAGGATCAGGATCGGAGCCCTGGAGATCGCAGCGCGGGCGATGTTCAGAAGCTGTCTCTGCCCCTGGCTTAAGTTCGCGCCGTCGCCGGTCAGTTCTGTGTCATACCCCTTGGGCAGACGCATGATAAACGAATGGGCCGACGCCGTCTTCGCCGCCTGGACCACCTCCTCGTCGGTGGCGTCCAGCCGTCCGTAGCGGATATTTTCCCGCACGGTTCCCGTAAACAGGTGGGTATCCTGCAGAACCATCGCGATATTTTCCCGCAGGTTATCCATTTTCAGATGCTTAATATCCACGCCGTCGATCGTGATGGTTCCCGACTGGATATCGTAGAACCGGTTGATCAGGTTGGTGATCGTGGTCTTGCCGGCGCCGGTGGAACCGACAAACGCGATCTTCTGTCCCGGCTTCGCGTAGAGGCTGATATCCTTAAGGATCGTCTTATCCGGGTTGTAGCCGAAATACACATGATCCAGGATCACATGGCCCTGCATCGGCGCAAGCGTCACCGCGTCCGCGTCGTCCGCGGGCTCCGGCTTCTCATCCATCACCGCGAAGACCCGCTCCGCGCCGGCCAGGGC
>CANQGA010000122.1 GCA_947600145.1 uncultured Lachnospiraceae bacterium
TTGGCAAGGCCCCATTCTCCGCCCTCCCGCTTCGACAAGATCAGCCCCTCCTCCCCGTAAGCCAGCACCCTGCACAGGTTCAGAATCACATAGATTGGATCCGCCCTGACCGCATCCTCCGCGTCCGCCACATCATTCCAAATACTGTCGAAGTAAAATTCTCGCTTTACCGGTTCAAAAACCTCCGAAATCTCTTTTCCGTAAATGCGCCTGCCCCGCTTAAGCGTGATCGTTATGTGGGCCGCCAGATCTTTATCGACGCCCTTCATCTTTTCAATATAATCCGTCGGATCCGTCCGATACCAGTCCAGGTGGGTCACGGAAAAATGCAGTTCAAAAGGCGTGGGATAAACGAAGGGCCTGCACACGTCCCTTCTGACAACGCTCATTTCAATTCCCTTGGACGGCGCTTCGTCATTCAGCCTGACCACCATGTCCATGTACCGCCGCTTCGTCGCGTCGGATAATTCCCTTTCCGACACCACCAGTAAATCGATGTCGCTCTTTTTCTCATTGAAGCAGCCCATCGCCGCGGAGCCGTGGAGATACACTCCCACGAGATCTCCTCCCAGAATGCTCCGGCTCTCCATGACGAATGTTTCTGTTATCTGATCGAAATTCATCTGTTTTTTCTTTCTTTCCCGGGAAAATGCGGGCAATCCTGCCTTTGCTCCTCTGAAATCATTGTCATCGCGCAAGTACAGTGTAAGTTGCTTTCCAGTTTCGCATAATCCGCACATCTGTGAAGCCCGCTTGCTTTAGAACCTCGATTTCATGCTCCACTGTCAGCGGCGTGTCATAGTGATAGAACGCGGTTGGTTCAAGTCCCTGCTCTCTTTTCAGCCGTTCCAGTTCAGAAAAGTAAAAATGCTCCGCTTCTTCCGACTCCGTAAAATAATCTGTCAGAACAAAATATCCGTTATCGCTCAGCGCGGTATTCAGCTTCTTATACAGCTTCAGCTTTTGAGCAGCGGTGAAGTGATGGAGCGATTCGACGGATACAGCAGCGTCAAAGCGGTTCGCTTCAAAGGGAACATCGAAATAAGATCCGCAGATCAGCTTGACTTTACGGTCTGCAAATTTACGCTTCAGCGCTGCCAGCATATCAGCCGACAAATCGATTCCCACCACTGACGCTTCCCCGTTTCGTGCAAAGTAGTATTCAAGTTCAAGCCCTGTCCCGCAGCCCAGATCAAGCACATTTGCATCCTGCTTAAGCGGCAGCAGGGCCGCCGTATAGGGATAAAATTCCTTCGCTCCCTCGATTTCCGCCATCATATGCTCGTCATATCCGCTCAGACGGGCGGTGAAGAACGCATCCATTTTCTCCAGTTTCATATTATCCTCACTGCAATATTCATACCGTCGCCGGCTCTAAAAATGTTAATGGCACTTTATGTTCAAAGCAAACCATCTTCGGGCGTATAGCCGCCGGTGATTTCAATGACGTTTCTGTCAGGATCGCGCAAACAGAAATACCAATAGGGGCGGCCCGCGTTTATATATCGTATTTCCGTCATATCAGACGCAATATGAAGCTCCTTAACGCGCTCATATTCCTTCCTCAAATCGGGCGTACCCAGGTTGATGACTATTTTTCCGTTGTTTTGTTTTTCCATTACCGCCGCAAAGTCATCATAAAGCGGGACAAATTCCCCGGCATGTTCCACCTGATCCGGATGTTCCGCGTCAAATTTCCCGTTAAGCATACAGAGATAAAAACTGCCGACATTGAAAACCGCAAAACGCGTCTTGTTCTGCGCCGAAACATTCTTTTCCAAAAGCTTTTTATAAAAAGATACAGACCGACCAAAGTCGCGCACAACAAGGTAAATCGATCCGGTTTCGAGCATTTTTCGTTCCTCCAGGCAAAAATAAATCTCCAAGATTCATAGTATAGCCAAAGCCGCTTTGGGGCCGTTTAATAATCCTTTTATCTCCTGCCTCTGAAAAGATACTCCAGACTTTCTCTTAGCTCATCGCTAAACCCGGCGAGGTCGTCAAGATTGATTACTTTTTCGCCTATAAGTTGAATAAGATTGTCGATCATCATCGACCGTCTCATATCCAACTGCACACCAGACTTATTTCTATCTGCTTTTATACGCCGCTCCAATCTCCAGAACTTAACCGAAGGCGCCGCATTTTCACTTAACAGTTGTATATATTCCTCGTTGAGCCTGTTCATATAAGCCTCTTGCCATTCAGGAACTTTCTGCCTGAACAGCTTCCAATCTCTTTCGCTGAAACCCTGATAATTCATTCTGTCATTCGCCCTATAATTGTCTTTTTATATCCCTTTTATCATACTATATTCTTTTTATTTGTGATCGTCTGGAACTTTGGTATATCCTTGCTGTCGTTCAGCATAGCGTTAAAATTTTTTATCTTCATTAGCCATAACTATGCCTCCTGCCTCAAGCATATCTTTTTATCAACAATGCAATGAGGCAGTTTTCGAAAAAATAGACATAACTTTTACACTTTTCCTGCATCAAGGAGTTCTTTCAGCTGGTCTATCAAAATTGGCAGTTCTTCAAAAACCACATCCGCTATAATATTCCAATTCGTTCCATCATAATCATGAACTAATCTGTGCCGAACTCCGGCAATCATTGCCCATTGAATATCATTATGCGTTTCTTTATAATCTTTTGACAAGTTATAAACATGTTCGCCAATATTATATAACGGCGTTGTGACAAGCCACTGCAAAGTAGTTTCATTGATCAGATCTTCTTTTTTGATTTGATTATTCCTAATATATTCATATAGTTTCACAGCATTATCATATATTCTCTGGACGCGTTGCTGATCAGAATATTTCATGCTACAAGCAGCCTCTCTTTCATAATCGTATTATAGAATTCACTATTCGGATTAATCTCATGAATTTCAAAAACATCTACTTCCTTTTCCAACACTTCGCGTAATTCTTCGGCAAGTGCAAAAATCATAGTAAGTTTGAATTTTTCTCCTCCATATACCAAAAAATCCAAATCACTATCTATTCCTGCCTCACCTCTGGCATAGGAACCAAATAGGTAAATCTGATCTACATGATACTTTTCCGCAATCGGTTTTACCATGCGAATTATGTTTTCTATTGTAAATACCGAATTTTTCATATAATTGCTTCCTTTCTATCTATGGCAGTAAACGGTAATTTATGATATTGTGTTCGCACACCGCCTTAGATCACTCCCTTATTCTACTATATACGAGCTCGGATGTCCATCCCCCCATTTCTCGGGGGTGAAGGACAGTTATTGTTCTTTTTTTTCACAACAATGCTGCAATATTGCCAAATGCAATTCTCTCCGCTTCTGTTTCTGTAAAATCCATTTAATCTAAAATATCAAAGTATCGCTCATAAATCTCCTCCGTTCGGCAGCTGCGGCTGCACGGCCAGTCTGTTGCGAAAAGGAGTCGATCAACAGGAAAATTCCTGAGAATCTGGTTGCTTTTTAATGCTATGCCAATCCACCATGAAAGATATCTCCTTACCCGCCAATACTAATCTGCCACATTAAGTCCTTATAATTCCTGTGTCGCTCATAATCATTCCTCCCACAACTGAAATTTCGTTTACTCTCTTTCAAAAATCATTCTTAACTCCGTATTCGGTGTCCCAAGCATGATTTCTGCTTCTGTACCATCAAAACGGAACCCAAACCTTTCATAGAAGCGTATTGCTCTCTCATTTCCTTTTAGTACCCAAACAGCTATCTTTTTATATGCGGATAGTTTATCGATTGCCGCTTTCTGGACACTTCATTTCGTTTCCTCCATAAAGTCCGATTTTTCGCTCTGGCCCATGTCCCGTCAAGCGAGTTGCCTATATGCAAATGAACGATATCGGCGCCGCCGGCAGCATCATATATTATTCCACCACTTCTGTACCGACGATTTCAAATCCGTTTTTCAAATACAGCCTGATCGCCCCTTGATTCCAATCGGCGACATGAAGTATGATCGGGGCGATATGGCTTCTTTGCAGGAAAGAGACCGCAAACTGCAGCAACGCCTCGCCATGGCCCCGCCGCTGAAAGTCCTTTGCCACGATCAAGTCATCGATTTCATTTCCGTATATCGCAACAGAGCCGATTAGTTTTCCATCGACTTCAAGGATATAGATATTATCTTTTTCCTGTTCCAGCTTTTCCCGACTCGCGCAAATATCGACAGGAAGCCGCTGCAAAGCCGCTCTCATGTCATGGAAGCATTCTTCGTAAACTCTTCTGTACTTCCGATAATCGGAGTCGGAATAATGTCTCAGCCGCAAATCAGACACCATTTGTCCGCCTTTATATTCCATTTTGTGAGCGATGACCTGCATCTGCTTTTCTGTCTCCTCCATAGATCCCGATCTGCCGAACAATTGTCCGTAGTGCGGGCCTCTTTTTATTCCAATTCTAAAAGAACCTTCTCATAGTCTTTTACATAGTACCGGATATTTTTGCGGCCCTTTTGAATGATCGTATGGCCTTCCGCTTCCAGCATTGCTTTCTGCGCCTCGACGCCGCCGGGATACTTTTCGTTTAACTCCCCGTTCGCTTTCAGCGTTCTCCAATAGGGCGTTTTATCCTCGGAGCGCTGATAACTGGCCCACGCCGCAATCGACACAAAAATCCCGGCCGTAATCGGTTCCGTAAAATCCGCGCCGCTTAATTTCGCGAAATACTCACGAATTTTCCCAACAGTGATCACATTTCCGCAGGGAACGCGCTTCATAATTCTGTCGTAATCGATCGGCGGCGCGAAATACATTCTGCTCCCGCCATATTTTTCTATACTCTTTTCATCTGTGATCGTCTGGAACTTCGGCATATCCTTGCTGTCGTTCAGCATAGCGTTGAAATCTTTTTTATCTTCATTTGCCATAAACACACCTCCTGCCTCAAACATATCTTATTTTTATAAGCATTGCAATGAGACAGTTTTGAAAAATTACAGTCTCCCGTTATGAAAACCACTGCTAACCTCCTGACTAAATGAATCGATCTCATTGTTCATATGGATCGTTACCGATGATCTTCTATTTTTTCAAGCCATTTTATTTCAAATGTTGGATTATGCTTTTCTCTATAAATAAGAAATTATCACCCGCCAAAATCTTTTACCATCAACTCGCGGATGTCCTCGCGCAAATCAAACATTTTCATGTAGCCAAGAAAGTCCTTTTCGAGAAGAACAGCCGGAATCCCAAAGGCCTGCTCAAGAGCCTGCGCCGTATTTTCAGCACATCGTTTATAAAATGCAACGTATTTTTCTGTACCGAAACGTTCGATCAGGTATTCTGTAAACGCACCCGCGAGAGGATAGGTCAACTCACAGTCATATTCACGGAAATGACTGTTTTCCAGGAGATCGACTACAGACGGATTCTTTCCCTGCTCAATATACCATTTCGTCCAGGAATAATTATCGATTCCCCACCAGTACCGATCAAAAAACATGGCGAGCCCTTCGCTGATGAACCGCGACTCCGGTCTGCAAATCGAATAGGAAATGATATGTGCGTCTTCATGGAAACCGATGCATTTTATTGTTTCGCTGTATACGGCAAAAACATGATTCATACCGTCTTTGCTCATGATATCCGGAAGAGCAAAGCCGTTGCATGGCTCATCGTCATCCTCGTCGTGGATAATTGCATATTGCTTTCCTACCTCTTGTGGAGTATCGAACAAATGATAGTGGATTTTGCCTTTTGCGTCAGCATGAAGGCAGTCGCTGATAAATGTATAGCATCCCTCCTGAATATCAGCGATTTGATTTATTTCTTTTTCAGCCAAGCTGTTTTTCTTGTAGTGAAAAACATAGTGCATCGTTGACATTTCCATACCGACTTCACCTCACCTTTACAACATCGATTTGCCAAACAAACGTCCGCCATGCAATTAACATTATACCACTCAAAGGGGAAGAAATCTACGGCACTTTAAGAAGGTTAAGCAGATTAAGCTTTTGTTTATTACAATCGGCCGGACTGGAGTCCGGCCGACATTCACCTAAATTCAGCATTGTTTCTCTTCAAAAAACCTATGTTTCTGCCATATTCCAGGGCAGTTTCCATGTCGTTGCACACAAAGCATTCAAACAGATCCGCAGGTATCTTGCCCGGACGTGTCCTCTCATAAATTGTGAGGTTTTTGGAATGCCCGCATTTTTTACACCGATAGATCAACCAGACATCCACGCTTTTGCCGTTGGCATTTACTCTGAATTTACAGGAATTCATAAACTCCTGCTTTTTCCCGCAGCCTCCGCAGCGAAAATACACTTTTATATCCGGATTCTCAGATGCTTTCAACGTCTTCCTTTTCGGCAAGCCGCTGATCCCTGAGAATTCTCTGAATGCTTTTCTCCGACAAAGAAAAACAGTGGGCGAGATCCTGTATGCTCATTCCGCTTTTGTAGGTTTCATAAATTCTTTCATTGCGCTCGCGAAAGAAAACCCTGGCAGAAGTCGCGCTGCCCCACTCCTGTTTCTCTTTGCATGGAATATAAATCAGTTTTCCGTCCACATATTGCTGAATCGTTTCTATTAATTCCCGCGGCAGCACATTTTCTGCCTTAATATAGCTCATAATGCTCCTCCCAATAATACTTTCGGGATTCATCTGAGCTTACGATTCCTTCATTTATTTAAGCTCAGACTACTGAGCAATAACATACCTTCTGGTCATAAAACTACGCCCCTTTCCTGTCATATAAGCACGTTTTTCCTTGATTATAGATAACCGCAGCTTATATTTCAACCTTAAGAACGATTATAAATAACTTGCTCCAAAGCCGTTCATAATCCCTAATTATTTTCCGTTATTCTGAACTGCCTTACAATAATCTTTCTCAAATTCTCCCACGCTTCCATAACGTTTGGGATGCATCCCCTCTTTTTCATACTCCGCAAGGTAGTTACTCGTGGCTTTATCAAAAACGCGTACATTATTTTCAAGATCCTGGGGATCAAATTTATCCATAATCTCAAAATCGTCTACTTCGATTTCTTCCGCAATCTCATGAATCATCTCTTGTAAAGACACCAAATTCATAAAAGAAGAATACATATCGTCTCTGTCTGCCGCTTCTGTCATTTTGTTTTTCCAGTTCGAATACATTTCCTCATAAGTTCCCCCCAGATTCGCTGCAGCAGGGAGTGCTTTTTGCTTCGGTATTTTCAGGTATTCATTGGTCAGGACCAACAGTTCTGTCAGTCCGGATCTTATCTTTTCAACTGTTTCCGCCCTAATGATGTCCGTAATTATGACTTCAGGATCAAAGGGAAGATCAAGCTGTCTTAGTTCATCAAAAGTCCGCTTGGTTCCTTTTCTGAAGTACCGGCCATTATATAACATCACTGCATCTTCTATAAACATAATGGCAGCGCCTGCGCAGCTTCTGACCTTTGATAAAGATTCTGTAAGATGTGACTCGGCAAATTTCCTTTTTGCTTCACAATATGCGAAGTCAGCCTTATCATACCGTCTGTCTGACGCAAGAAGCCCCGCAGCCTCTTTCCTGATCTCATCCAGTCTCTTCAGCGAGCTTTGATCCCTGCAGTAAACAATCACTGAATCGAACAGCTTTGATAAATGCGCATGGTTACACTGCGCGTCGCTTTCAAGCATATCCCAGCTTGTACAGTAAATATCATATCCTACGTCAATATCGTCCAATATGAATCCGTCGGCCAGTACCCACCCGTTTTTATCATTGATCAGAATCAGTAAGTCAAGATCGGATTTTTCGTGGTCATCTCCGGTGGCGGCGGAACCGTATATGCCAATCAAAGCCAGAGAATCCGGGCACAATGTCTCCGCCTTTTTTATAACCGCATTGATAATCGTCTTGTTGATATCATTCTTTCCTGTTTTGATAAATTTAATTAATTCCTCAACATCATTAAAGTCATCATAATCGCCATGAATCCCTTCTCCTTCTCGATGATAAACAACGCCTGCTTTTTCGTTCCGTTCAAGGCAATCTAAAAGTGCTTTTTCTCCGTATCTTTTGATAAACAAGGTAAATCCATAAGGCTTGATTTTGGAAAGCAAGCCTTTTCTGCATTCAGATTTACATTCATAGCAATGCGTGTAATTATTCTCAATGGAACAATTTCTGTTTTCGCACCAGTCCTTGCCCGGGCATTCTCCCGAATTACACCCGTTGCAATGCTCATTCTCACTGCATAAGCAGCATGCCAGTCCGCAACGCGCTATTCCGAGTTCTCTTTTCATTCAATTATCTCCTGTAAACAATGATTTCTCACCGAGAACATTATACCCTTTCCGTCAGAAGAAGTATAGCGTGATATTGCAAAGTATATAGGGTGCAGTATTTCCTTTTGCCTGAGAAATGAAAAAATCCGAAAAACATATTGCATAAATTACGCAATCTAATATTGACATTACGTAATTTATGCAATATAATATGATCAGGAGGTGGAATGATGAAGCGCAGGGACTTAATCAAAGAGTTAGAAAAGGCCGGATACGAAATAGCCAGAGATGACGGAGATCACACAATCTACTCAAAAGACGGATGCCGTCCGATACAAGTCCCGAGGCACAGAGAGTTAAACGAATACACAGCAAGAGCAATCCTAAAGGCAGCGGGTTTGAGATAAGGCCCGCGCCGGCTCTTCAAAATAGATAATAAGGAGGATGGCTATGGCAGAATATGTATATCCTGCAGTTTTTCGTGCGAATGAAGACGGCTCTTTTACCATAACATATCCAGATCTCCCTGGATGTATTACCGAGGGTAAAAACATGGCAAACGCCGTGCACATGGCACAATCTGCACTATCTCAATGGATCGAATATCTGGCAGATAATAAGATGGAGATTCCTTCCGCTACAGCTATGGCGTCTATCAAAACTGCTCCAGACGAGTTTGCGAATCTCATCTGCGCTGTCGTCAGAGATCAACGCGCTGTCCGGCGCACGGTCAGCATTCCTAAATGGATGGACGATATGGCTTCAGACGCTGGATTGAGCCTCTCCCGCATCCTTCAGGATGCCCTGACTGAAAGGCTGCATGCGGGGCGATAATCACCCCTCCCGTATCAGAATCTGACCGGCCGAGAATTTGGTTGCATCCAGGTTCTCGGTCCGGCACAGGATCGTATAACACCATCAGACCAGATCCGGAAGATATTGTACAGACAATCCCGGATAATTGCTACAGGCTTATGTTTGCATTTCTGCAGCTTAAGGTTGCAAGCCATCCTTACTTTCTATGTTTCGACAAATACAATACCAGATCATCGTCATTACAACAGTCACGATACGGCTCGCAGATCTGATCTTTATACCAGACGCCGCTCCCGTCCGGAATGTATCCGCGCTTGACATACAT
>CANQGA010000123.1 GCA_947600145.1 uncultured Lachnospiraceae bacterium
CTTCCGTCTCGGCTTCCCTCGCGGCTTCCGTAGCCGCCCTGGCCGCCTCTTCCGTCACGGCTTCCTTCGCGGCTTCCGTAACCGCCCTGGCCGCCTCTTCCGTCTCGGCTTCCCTCGCGGCTTCCGTAGCCGCCCTGGCCGCCTCTTCCGTCACGGCTTCCTTCGCGGCTTCCATATCCGCCCTGACTGCCTCTTCCGTCTCGGCTTCCCTCGCGGCTTCCGTAGCCGCCCTGGCCGCCTCTCCCGTCTCGGCTTCCCTCGCGGCTTCCGTAGCCGCCCTGACTGCCTCTTCCGTCCCGACTTCCCTCACGGCTTCCGTAGCCGCCCTGGCCGCCTCTTCCGTCACGGCTTCCTTCGCGGCTTCCATATCCGCCCTGGCCGCCTCTTCCGTCACGGCTTCCTTCGCGGCTTCCGTAGCTGCCCTGGCCTCTTCCTCCGTCGCGGCTTCCTTCACGGCCGGACATTCCATCCTGGAAACGTCCTCCGTCGCGGCCGGTCTGCGACGTCTGCTGTCCCATTCCCTGAGGTCTCGCCCCGTCTCTGCCGGCAGATACGCTCTGGCCCTGGACGCGGGTGTTATCCGCTGTGCCCGCAGGAGCAGCCGTCTGGGAACGCGCAGGCTCTGAAGCTGCGCCTGACTGGACGGGCGTCTGGGAAGTACCCTGCGGACGCACGGTCTCCCTCGCAGGCGCCTGGGCGCGGCTCTCCTGCGCGGCGGACGATGCCGGAGGTGTCTGTACCGGCGCCGCAGCCGGTGTCTGCTGCGAACGTACTGCCTGGGAAGCGGTCTCCGGATTCTGGGAACGCGCCGGCGTCTGGGCGGGCACGGTTCCCTGCGGACGCGCCGCCTGAGGTCCCGGCGCCTGGCCCGGACGCGGGCCCTGTCCCGCCCCTTGCGGACGCAGGCCCTGCTGTCCCTGGGGACGCAGACCAGCCGGTCCCTGTCCCTGCGGTCTCAGCCCAGACTGTCCCTGCGGGCGCAGGCCGTTGGGGGCCTGCGGACGGCCGCCGCTTTTCGCCTGGCCCGGACGCGCGTTTTTCATCGTCTCCGAATTCTGGGGACGGTAAACCGCGATCAGCTTCTTCTTCGGTGCCGGCGCGCCTTCCGCCGGCTTCGCGGCCGCACTGCTTCCGCTTACTGCCGGCTTTACGGCCATGCTGTTTCCGGCCACCGCTTTCGGGGCCGCGCCACTTCCGCCTGCCGCCGCTTTCGAGGCCGCACTGCTTCCGCTTACTGCCGGCTTCGGGGCTGCGCTGCTTCCGCCTGCCGCCGGCTTCGGGGCCGCACTGCCGCTTCCGACCGCTGTCTGGCCCCCCGCGCTCATCTGCGCGGCCTGACCGGCGCCCTGCGGGGCCTGACCGCTCTCCGCCGCGCTTTTACGCGGAGCGGCGGGCGCTGCCGGCGCGGTTCCTTCCTTCTTCGCCGCGGTTCCGGCCGGCTCCAGAGTCGTCCTGACATTCTTCATCTCCGCGTCGCTCACATTGGAAGAATGGGTCTTCCCCGTCACGCCCTGCGCCGCCAGTATATCTAATATTTCTTTATTGGATCTGCCTAATTCCTTCGCAAATTCACTCACTCTCATACTTACTACCTCCGATCCTATTCATTTGTTTTACCAAAGCGCCGGCGAGCCCTTCATCCAGAATTGCCAGCGACGCGCGCATTTCCTTGCCGCAGGCGCGTCCGAGCTCGTCTTTCCTGCCGAATACGCAGATGGGAACCCGATAGTAAGTACACATGTCGGCAAACATCTTTCGGGTGTTCGCGGAGGCCTCCTCCGACACGATCACCAGAGAAGCCCTGCCGCTCTTGACCGCTTTCTCCGCGGAGAATTCTCCGCTGGCAGTCCTGCCTGCCTTTGTGGCCAGCCCGATCAGGTTCAGAGTCTTCTGCCTGTCATCCAATCTGCTCCATCTCCTTTTCCAGAGCCGCGTACACTTCTTTGGGAACGGCCATCTTAAAAGATCTCTCGATCCCCCTGCCCTTTACCGCCTTGTGAAAGCAGTCCATGCTGGGGCAGAGATAGGCGCCGCGTCCGTTCTTCCGGCCGGTGGCATCCAGAACGATCTCTCCCGATTCCGTCTTAAGAATCCGTACCATCTCTTTCTTGCTCTTCATTTCCCCGCAGCCGATACACTGGCGGAGAGGAACTTTCTTCGTACTCACCATCTGCCTCCTGTGATCTGATTATTGATCCTGGTAATCAGAATAGCCCTCCTGGTAGTCGTTCTGATATTCATCCTGATACTCGGAATAGCCCTCCTGGTAATCTTCCGGAGCGCCTTCCCCGTATCCTTCCTGATCGTCGTCGTAGCTCTCGTATACGCCTTCCTCCATCTGGCCTTCCAGACCGAGCTCGTCGAACAGCCCCATCTCCCTGGCCTGGCTCTCGCTCTTGATGTCGATCTTGTATCCGGTCAGCTTGGCCGCGAGCCTCGCGTTCTGTCCTTCCTTGCCGATGGCAAGCGACAGCTGGTAATCCGGAACGATCACCTGCGCCTCCCTGGCCTCCTCGTCCGCCACGACGAAAATGACCTTCGCCGGGCTTAACGCGTTCTCGATCAGGAACGCCGCGTTGTCATCCCAGTTGATGACGTCGATCTTCTCATTCTTAAGCTCCCTCACGACGGAGTTGACGCGGGCGCCGTTTATACCGACGCAGGCGCCCACCGGATCCACATTGGGATCGTTGGACTTGACCGCGATCTTCGTCCGGGAACCCGCTTCGCGGGCGATCGCCTTGATCTCCACGGTTCCGTCCCGAACCTCCGCCACCTCCAGTTCAAAAAGCCTCTTGACCAGATCCGGATGGCTTCTGGACACAGAGATCCTCGGACCCTTGGAGGTATCCTTCACCTCCAGCACATACACGCGGACGCGGTCGTTGGGCTTAAGCACCTCCCCGCGGATCTGCTCGGACTCGCTTAAGATTGCGTCCACCTTGCCCAGATTAATGCTGATATTCTTGCCGAATGTCCGCTGCACGATACCCGGTACGATGTCCTTCTCCAGAGCGTACCAGTCGTTGTAAAGAACCTTGCGCTCTTCCTCGCGGATCTTCTGCAGGATCACGTTCTTCGCGTTCTGCGTCGCGATCCTTCCGAATGATTTGGATTCCACGGGGATCTGCACCACGTCGCCGGCCTCATAGTTGGGATCGATCATCTTCGCGTCCGCGATGCTGATCTGGACCGCCGGCTCCGTCACCTCCTCCACGACCTCCTTGTCGGCGATCACGGAGAAATCTCCGGTATCCGGGTCAATGTTCACGCGGATATTGTCCGCGCGTCCGAAATGATTCTTGCACGCGGTCAGAAGGGAATTCTCAATGGCCTCCAGCATGGCGGCCTTGCTGATGTTCTTCTCCCTTTCCAGAATTTCCAGTGCCTCAATCAGTTCTTTGTTCATCTCTTTATCCTCCAAAACTAATATTTAAAAATCAAACGCCAGTCGTATCAGCGCGATTCCTGTCCGTTCAAAGGTTCTCTCCGTTCCGTCCGCCTGCGTAACCGTGACCGTATTCCGGTCATACGCTTTCAGCGTCCCGGTAAACTCCTTCTGCTTATCCACCGCCTTAAACAGCCGGATCTCCACATCCTTTCCGATGCTGCGCTCAAAATCCCTGTCCCGCTTAAGCGGCCGCCCCAGTCCCGGCGAGCTGACTTCCAGGATGTAGCTGTCCTCAATGAAATCCTCCCGGTCCAGCCAGTCGCTCAAAGGCCGGCTGATCAGCTCACAGTCATCCACCGTGATGCCGCCTTCCTTATCGATGTAAGCGCGCAGGTACCAGTTGGAGCCTTCCTTCACATACTCCACGTCCCACAGCGTAAAGCCGTGCTCCGCGAGAACCGGAAGCAGGTAGGCCTCCGTCCTGGCCTCATAGGTCTCTCTCTTCGTCATATCATCACCGCCTTCCCCTCCGGGAATTTCGTTTCCAAAACTAAGGAGTGGACTCTCGCCCACTCCTTATGCTCCATCTTATTACATTGTCAAGCGGATTATATCATCCTTTTCGGGAAAACGCAAGCATTTTTTTCAATATCCCATTTTTTCTTTCATAATTTCAATTCTGGTGGTTGAAAAAGAATCCGTTAAATGGTACACTGTTCTAATCTCAGCATCTTAAACTCAGCAACCCTGGACCACTGTTTTTTACTCAGTACTTTAGAGGAGGAAACTATATGAATAAAAAGCGCCTGCTGTGCCTTACAATGGCCGCGCTGCTGCTCTTCCCAGCCTGCTTCACCGCGCAGGCCGCTGATCCGGCAAAGGAACAGCCGGAAGTACTTAAGGTGGGATTTTTCGCCTTTTCCGGCTATCACATCATTGAGGAGGACGGACGCCGCAGCGGCTACGGCTATGAATTCCTGCAGCGGCTGGCCATCCACGGCGGCTGGTCCTATGAATACATAGGCTACGACGGCTCCTACGACGAATCCCTGGATATGCTGCGCAGCGGCGAGGTGGACATTGTCACCTCCGTTTCCAAAACCGCGGAGCGGGAGAAGGAATTCCTGTTCTCCGATCAGTCCATCGGCGTCAACTCCACCATTTTCACGGTGAAGGCCGGGAATCAGGACATCGTGGAGGGAGACTACGCCACCTACGACGGCATCGACGTGGGGATGCTGGAGGGCAACTCCAAGAACGCCAACTTTGAGCGGTTCGCTGAGGAACACGGATTCAGCTTCCATCCGGTCTATTTCGCCGGGCAGGACGAACTGACAGCCGCCCTTCAGGGCGAACAGGTGGACGCCGCCGTCACCGGAAGCCTGCGGCTTCTGGAAAATGAGTGGCTCCTGGAGTCCTTCGACGCCAGCCCCTTCTACATCTGTACACGCAAAGACCGCGCCGAACTGATGGACCGGATCAACGCGGCCATCAATGAAATGGATCTGCACGATCCCAACTGGCGCGATACCCTGCACGAGATGTATTATGCCACCGACCAGGAAGGCTCCATCATCATGAACGCCGGCGAGCGGGCGTTTCTGGAGGAACACCGCGCGTCGGGCGAGCCGCTGCGCCTGCTTTTCAACCCCGACCGGATCCCTTACTGCTATTTTCAGGACGGCGAGGCCAGGGGCATCCTGCCCTCCCTCTTCGAGATTCTGGCCGGCCGTCTCGGCCTGAACTACGAATACATTCCAGTGAAGGACCGGAATGAATACTATGCCCTTCGGGAAGCCGGAGCGGCGGATATCGTTCTGGACTTTACCGGAGATTACTATCTGGCTGAGGAGGAAGGCTATAAGATCACGGTTCCGTATTTCCAGACCAACTTCGCCCGTCTGACCCTGGACGGCTTTTCCGGGGACATAAAACGTCTGGCGGTCATGAAGCGCGCCGAGGCCATCAACAGCTATATCGAGGACCATTATCCGGAGGAGGAACTCATACAGTTTGACACCACCGGTGACTGCGTCCGGGCGGTGCTGGACGGCAGGGCCGACGCCACCATCCTCTATTCCTACACCGCGGGACGGTATGTCCGCGAGGACGTCCGCAACCATCTGACTTCGGTCGTCTTCGGAGATACCTCCCTGTCCTACGCCGTAGGAAATAATGTAAAGGGCGGCCGCTATCTGCTCTCCCTTCTGGACAAAGGAGCCGACAGCTTTACCGATGCGGAAGTAGACGCCATCCTGTCCCGGGAGATTGACGCCGACGAAAACGGAAATGTCAGCCTGACCGCCTTCCTCTACCGGAATCCGGTCTACAGCGTGCTGGGAGTCTGTCTCGTGCTTCTGCTGCTCTTCGCCCTGGCTATGCTGGCGGTGCGGACCCGCAACCAGAAACAGCTTAAGGAAAAGATCGACCAGGCGACCCGCGAGCTTCAGAACAAGACGGAAGAATTGACCCACGCCCTTCAGGCGGCGGACGCCGCCAACCGGGCCAAGACCACATTTCTCAATAATATGTCCCACGACATCCGCACGCCGATGAACGCGATCATCGGCTACACGGCCCTGACCACCACACATTTAGACAACCAGGAGCGGGCCAGGGACTACCTGTCCAAGATCGCCCAGGCGTCCAATCATCTGCTGTCCCTGATCAACGACGTTCTGGACATGAGCCGGATCGAATCGGGCAAGGTCTCCATCAACGAGCGTCCGGAAAATCTGGCCGACATCCTGCAGAGCCTGCGCAATATCATCCAGTCGGACATTCACGCCAAGCGCATGGAACTGTTCATCGACACGGTGGACGTGACGGATGAGGAGATCTACTGCGACAAGCTGCGGCTGAACCAGATCCTTCTGAATCTGACCTCCAACGCAATCAAATTCACTCCCGTCGGCGGGACAATCGCCGTCCGGGTCACCCAGAAGCCTTCCCGCGCGAAAGGACGCGGACTCTACGAATTCCGGGTCAGCGACACCGGCATCGGCATGAGTCCGGAATTCGCAAGGACCGTATTCGATCCTTTCACCCGCGAGCAGACCACCACGGTCAGCGGCATCCAGGGCACCGGCCTCGGAATGGCCATCACCAAGAATATCGTGGACATGATGGGCGGCACCATCAGCGTGGAAAGCGAGCAGGACAAAGGCACCACATTTACCGTGAATCTGGAACTGCGCTTCTCCGCCGCCCATCAGGAAATGGACCCCATCGCGGAGCTGAAGGGCTTCCGGGGCCTTGTCGTGGACGACGATATGATCTGCTGCCAGAGCGTATCCAAGATGCTGCGGCAGATCGGAATGCGGGCGGAATGGGCGCTGTCCGGCCGCGAAGCCATCGCGCGCACCACGGAAGCCGTGGAACTTGCCGACCCGTTTGAAGTCTATATCGTGGACTGGTCCATGCCGGAACTCAGCGGTATCGAGACCGTCCGCCAGATCCGCAAGATCGTTGGAAATGACTCGCCCATCATCCTGATGTCAGCCTACGACTGGTCGGATATCGAGCAGGAGGCCCGCCGCGCCGGTGTCACCGGCTTCATCAGCAAGCCCCTCTTCGCTTCCGATCTCCACCATACGCTGGAACGCAGTCTCGGACGGGCGACTGCCGAAGACGTGCCTGTAAGAGAAAGCGCGCTTCCGCAGGAAGAGAGCTTTGCGGGCAAACGCATCCTGCTGGCAGAGGACAATGAGCTTAACCGGGAGATCGCCACCGAGATCCTTAAAGAGGCCGGATTCCTGATCGAATGCGCCGAAAACGGCAGGCAGGCCTGCGATATGGTCGCGCAGTCCGAACCGGGCTACTATAACCTGATCCTGATGGATATCCAGATGCCGATCATGGACGGCTACGCCGCCACCCGCGCTATCCGCGCCATGGAAGACCCGCATCTGTCCAGCATTCCGATCTTCGCGATGACGGCCAACGCGTTTGAGGAAGACAGGGAAAAGGCCATAGAGGCGGGCATGAACGGCCATCTGGCCAAGCCGATCGATCTGGATAAAATGATGGAACTACTGAAAGGACTGTTTGGCGGGAAGTCTTAACCTCCCGCCAAACTTTTTGTACAAATAAATCCATAATTCCCACAAATACATCACATGAAAGATTCGCCCTTCGTCAGCAGCTGGATCAGATAGGACATGGCCGGCGACAGCTCCCGGTCTGACCGGTACACCAGCATGGTCATCTGCTCCGGACATTCCACGCCTTCTATGGAGAGGTACCGCACTTTTCTTCCCTCGGCGGGAACCGACAGAAAAACCGCGGCCCCGAATCCGCACTCCACAGCGTCGATCAATGCGCGCACATCGCTGACCTCCAGCACAAAATCCGGTTTCAGACCGTATTTATGGCACATATCCATCGTCAGACTTCCGGAATCGGTGGATGCGGGCATCGTCACCATGGGAAGGCCGTTCAGCTTCTCCTTCGGCACAGCCGGGCAGGGATACCCGCTCTTCTTTTCCGCCTCGGAAAACAGCGGCGAATCCTCGCGGACCATCAGGACCATACGGGACTTCTCAAGCGGCAGGTAACGGTAACCCGGCTCCCGCTCCGCATTCGTTACCACCGCCAGATCCAGGTCGTCATTATGCAGCGCCGTCATCTGACGCCGGCCGGCGTCCCCTCTGGCAAATACCCGCGTGTCCGGGAACCGCTCGTAGAGAGCCGGAAGGACATTCCGCAGGATATCATCCGTCTGTCCCGCCGGGAAACCCAGTCGGATCCGCTCCTTCTGAGACGCGAACTCCCGGCTCAGCTGTTCCTCCAGCTGCCGGTCCAGATGAAGGATCGCCCGGCCCGTATCCACATAGCGCCGCCCCGCCTCCGTCAGCTGGAACCGGCTGCCGTCGCGCACGAACAGCGCCAGCCCCAGATCCCGCTCCGTCCTCTGCAGGAATTTGGTCAGGGCCGACTGGGTAATGAAGAGATGCGCCGCCGCCCGGGTGATGCTTCCCTGCTCGGCGATAGCCACGATGTACTCATAATCACGGACGTCCATATAAGAAAATCCTCCTCTTTTCACAGAAACAATTTGATTCAGCACAGCGGTCATCTTTCACCGCACCCGCGCTCAAGTATCTGATAAACCAGA
Source organism: uncultured Lachnospiraceae bacterium (assembly GCA_947600145.1). Classification (GTDB taxonomy): domain Bacteria; phylum Bacillota; class Clostridia; order Lachnospirales; family Lachnospiraceae; genus UBA3402. The sequence goes on from CANQGA010000123.1 coordinate 8,508, forward strand.
TCCATATCCAGATTCTGCCGCACTCCATCCGCCAGCAGATCGAACTGCCGCTGCTTATACGCTGCGCCGTCGTATTTCCATGCAGGCAGAGCGCCAGTGACGCTCTGCTTGTATTTCCATGCGGGCAGAGCGCCAGTGACGCTCTGCTCGCATTTGCTGTCATGCCCACCGTCGCGTCTTCCTCCGGAATATGAAAGTCCCTTCCGTTCATACAACACTTTCACAATCTCTTCCGCGATCTCTCCGCTGTCGAAGATCCCATGGATATAGCAACCGTACACATTTCCGCGCACCGCGCCGCCGTTATCCCGGAAACATTCCGTCGGTTCATTTTCCTGTATCCCAATGCAATTCATAGCCGCCTCTCCCTCATGCACTGCCTTTCTGCAGAACACAAGCGGGATTTCCTCCGAAACCGTACTTCCCATATGGATCTCGTACCCGGAAAAGTGCTTTCCGGAAAGCCCGGCGAACACGCCTCCGACTTCCGCGAAATTTCCTTCTGTCCGCCTTCTGGTCTTCTCCTTCGCAAATACCGTTCTGTCGCCAAGAAGCCCCATTCCCGCGATGTTTCCGCCGCCTTCCGCTCCGTCCGGATCGGAAATGCTTTCGCCCAGCATCTGGTATCCTCCGCAGATCCCGAAGACCGGCATGCCGTCGGCTGCCAGCCGCTTCACCGCAGCCTCCAGTCCATTTTCCCGGATATGCTTAAGATCGGCAATGGTACTCTTCGTGCCTGGCAGAATGACCATATCCGGCGTCCCAAGCTGCTCCGCACGCGCCGCGAAACGGACCGACACGCCGGGGAAACGCGC
>CANQGA010000124.1 GCA_947600145.1 uncultured Lachnospiraceae bacterium
ATGAAAATGAATGTACAAATCGGGGATTACACTTTTACGGCCACTTTGGAGCACAATCAGGCGGTAAACGAACTGATTGAAATGATGAAGGAAGGACCCGTAACCATTGAAATGAGCGACTATTCCGGTTTTGAAAAGGTAGGGCCGCTTGGGAAAGGTCTTACGACCGACAACCATCAGACTACGACGACGGAGGGAGATATTGTGCTTTACAGCGGAGATCAGATCGTTATCTTTTACGGTTCCAATTCATGGAGCTATACCCGAATCGGGAAAATTGACGATCTTACAGACTGGAAAACGGCGCTTGGCAGCGGAGATGTAACCGCAGTGTTTACCGTGGCAGAATAAAACCAGTGTTGAATCAGTTGACAAACATTATATTTTCACATAAGACGAGTTATTTTTGTAAAATAAAATGATGTAAAGGCGGCGTGCTATGAAAACAGGCATTGTAGATGTAGGCGGCGGATTCCGGGGAATTTATGCCTGCGGAGTGCTGGACTACTGTCTGGATCAGAATATTCGATTTGACCTTGGGATCGGCGTATCGGCGGGGAGCGCGAACCTTGCCTCCTTTATCGCCGGCCAGAGAGGACGTAATTTTATTTTTTATACGGAATACGGCCCCAGATGGCGGTATGCGAGTGTAAGAAACTTTATTATGAAACGGTCCTTTGTTAATATGGACTATGTCTATGGCACGCTCAGCAACCACGATGGGGAATATCCTCTGGATTATGAGGCATTGCGGGATAATCCGATGGAATTCATCGTGGTGGCGGCCAACGCCGAAACCGGCGAGGCGAAGTATTTCGATAAGCGGGATATCCGGCAGGACGAATATGACATATTTAAGGCATCCTCGTCCATTCCATTTGTCTGCAGGCCCTATTTCGTGCAGGGAACGCCGTATTATGACGGGGCGCTGGGCGATCCGGTACCGCTGAAAAAGGCGTTCGCTTCCGGGTGCGACCGCGTCGTTGTATTGCTTACCAGGCCGGAAAATGTTCTCCGAACCTCCGAGCAGGATGAGAAGCTGGCTGCCCGGATCCGTAAAAAATACCCCCGCGCGGCGGAAAATCTGCGGCAGAGAGCGAACCGGTATAATGAGAGCGTTGCTCTGGCACAGGAATACGCAAGAGAAGGGAAAGTGCTGATCGTCGCGCCGGATGATACCTGCGGCGTCAGTACGCTGTCCCGTGACCCGGCAGATATGAAACGGCTTTATCACAAAGGCTATGCCGATGGAGAGAAAATCAAGGCCTTTATGGGTTAGCCGCGCTTCGCTCATACCGGCAGCTTTCGCGGCCTCGCCAGTTCCCATGTGCGGACCGGGCCTGTGCTTCCCCGGGTGATCAGCTCCGCCCGAAGGAGCAGCATGCTGATGGCGGTCTGATTCAGCAGGCTGTTCAGGGCATAGAAACCGCAGTTGCCCAGAGCTTCCTGGTTCTGGCGGATCGTTGTCAGAGGCGGATTTGTATAGGCGGCAAAGGGAGCGTCGTCGAAGCCGATGATGCTTAAGTCCTCCGGTACCCGGTAGCCCAGATCCATGCACTGGGTGAGGACCGCCTGCGCCATCAGATCGTATCCGCAGATAATGGCGGTGACCCGGCTTCGCAGCTGTATGGGCAGAAATTTGTTGGTACATTCCGAAATGAAGTAAGAACGGCCGATGCAGTTCTTTTTTACTTCCAGGCCGTGGTTCTTCATCGCGCGGATGAACGCGTCGTGGCGTAACTGGGTCACATAGGAGCCCTCGCCGCCTCCCAGATATCCGATTCGCGTATGTCCCAGCTGTTTCAAATGTCCGACGGCCAGATCAAACCCCTCGTCGCTGTTGACGCCGATGTAGCTGACCCGCATGTTGTCCGGCACGTAGTTGTCATAGAGAACGGTGGGCGTTCGCGCCGTCTTCAGTTCGCTCATCCACGGATCGGTCAGCGTCAGCCCCATGGCAAAGGCGCCTTTATATTCATGGGCAAGCATGAACGTATCGTAAGACATGGCTTTTTGTTCCTCCGGGGTGACAGGGACCACGTCCACGTCCCAGCCGGCCGGGATCGCCAGCTTTTTGAAGCCCATAATGATTCCGTAGCCGAACCCGGTCGGGTCTTTGTGGTTCAGATTTTCCACGATCACGCAGAGCTTGTCCGTCGTGCCCTTCCGTGCCCGGTTTCTCTCATACCCGATCTCCACGGCGGTTTCCAGCACACGTTTTCGCAGAGTTTCGCTCACATCCTCGGCATTATTCAGAGCTTTTGAGACTGTTCCCTTGGAAATCCCCAGTTTGTCGGCAATATCGATAATCGTAGGCATATCTTGTTTCTTGACTCCTCCTGATCGGTAATGAACGGTTCAGATCCTCGCAGAATTATTCCGTCTTTCTACTTGAAAATTATACAAAAAGTTTCGGATAATTGCAAGTATTTCACAGTGCGTCGAGAAAGTTTGGCAATGTTTCGTAAAAATACGGCCGGGAGAATGTGCAACATCACGGCCGATCAGAGAAAAAAGGCAAAAAAACTGGAAAAAAATATCAAAAATCACTTGACAATCTGCTTTTTCCGGAGTAATAATATGGGTAACAGAAACTAAGCGAAACTTTTGAGCAGATCAAAAGTCGCGGGAAAGGACGGAAAGAGCGATGAAGAAGTGTGCAGCAATTCTTATGGCCGCCGTTACAGCGGCGGCAGCCTTTCTGGGGGGGTGTTCTGGTGGCGGAACATCCTCGTCAGGACAGGGAAGTGTGCAGCATGTCCGCCTGATGGTATGGGCCCCCTCCGAGGACCAGTCTATTGACAGCGGGCAGTGGCTGCAGAAATCCTGTGATGCGTTCGCCGCGCTGCATCCGGAGTATGACATTGAATTCATCTACGGAGTGGCAGACGAGGCGTCGGCGGCGTCCCAGGTGGCGCAGGACCCGGAGGCCAGCGCCGATGTATTCATGTATGCCAACGACAATATCACGACGCTGACCAATGCCAAGGCGGCGGCCAAGTTCGGCGGCATCTACAGGGAGCAGATTGAGAGCACCAGCTCCCAGGCGATCGTGGATTCCGTGACCCTGGACGGATATCTGTACGGCGTTCCCTTTACGACCAACACCTGGTATATGTTCTACGACAAGAGCGTGTTTACCGAGGAGGATGTCAAGAGTCTGGACGCCATGCTGGAGAAGGGCGTCGTTTCCTTCCCGTTCACCAACTCCTGGTATCTGCCGGCCTTCTATGTAGGCAACGGCTGCACACTTTTCGGAGACGGAACGGATGAAGCCGCGGGGGTTGATTTCGCCGGCGACAAGGCGGTTGCCATCACCGATTACCTGGTAGACCTGCTGGCCAATCCGAATTTCGTCGTGGATTCTGACGGTTCCGGTATGGCGGGCCTGCGCGACGGCAGCATCAAGGCGATCTTCACCGGCTCCTGGGACGCGGCCAATATCCGCGATATCCTGGGGGATAACATGGGGGTTGCGGCTCCGCCGACTTTCATGCTGAATGGTGAGGAAAAGCAGATGATGGCATACGCCGGCTCCAAGGCCATCGGCGTCAACGCTACGTCGGATTACATGCTTCCGGCCATCCAGCTGGCGATCTATCTCGGCTCTGCGGAAGCACAGCAGCTTCATTATGAACTGAGAAATGTGGTTCCCTGCAACACGGAGCTTCTGGCGCGTCCCGAGGTTGCGAACGATATGCTGGTAGCGGCACAGAACGATACCTTTGACCGCACTTCCATTCTGCAGCCCTTCGTAGCTGCCATGAGCAACTGCTGGAGTCCGGTGGAGAACATGGGCAAGGGCATCCGCAACAAGACCGTGACCCACGACAACGCGGCGGAGCAGACGCAGGCCATGAACGACGCGATGAACAGCAATGGAATTTCATAGAGGAAAGGGGCATACGATTATGGGACTTTTCAAAAAGAGAATAAATGATTTTCCCACCCCGTACACGGTTTCCGCTGCCGCGACAAAAGGCGGCCCCGAGACGAAACTGTCCATGCTGGTGCTGGGAGCTGGCAATATCGTACATAAGCAGGTAATCAAAGGCCTTCTCTACCTTGCGGCGGAAGTGGCGTATATTGTGTTCATGATCACCAACGGCTTCCATTGCCTGGCCATGCTGCCATCTCTGGGATGGGTGGAGCAGGAGGAAGTCTGGAACGAAGCGCTGCAGATTTACGAGTACACAAAGGGTGACAACTCGATCCTGATCCTGCTCTATGGCGTGGCGACGATCCTTCTGACGCTGTTTATGGTGTGGTTCTGGAGAGAGTGCGTCAAGAGCGCCTACGCGGCGGAGTGCCTGGACAAGGAAGGACGCCATGTAAATACATTTAAGGAAGATCTCCACACGCTGCTTCATGAGAATATCCAGCGGCTTCTGATGACGCCGTCCCTGATATTCATTTTCGGATTTACGGTGCTGCCGCTGATCTTCATGATCTGCATGGCCTTTACCAATTACAGCAAGATCGACAACCATCTGCTGCTGTTTGAGTGGGTGGGCCTGGAGAATTTCCGGACGCTGTTTGATTCCAGCAGTATCCTGGGCAGTACCTTCTGGTCTGTGCTGGGATGGACGTTAATATGGGCGTTCTTTGCGACATTTACCAACTATATCTTCGGCATGATCCTGGCCATCGTGATCAACCGCGAGGGTACCAGGTTCAAGGGATTCTGGAGATTCTGCTTTGTACTTTCCTGCGCGGTGCCGTCCTTCGTATCGCTGCTGATCATGCGCACGATGCTGCAGCCCAACGGAGCGGTGAACGTGCTGCTGCGCAGTCTGGGCCTGATCGCTTCGGACGCGTCGCTTCCGTTCTTCACGGACCCGCTGTGGGCCAGAGTGACGGTCATTGTCATCAATATCTGGGTAGGCGTGCCCTACACACTGCTTCAGCTGACCGGCGTGCTGCAGAATATCCCCGGCGAGCTCTACGAGGCGGCCAGGGTGGACGGAGCCAATCCGGTGCAGATCTTTATGAAGATCACGCTGCCCTACATGCTGTTTATCACGACCCCGTACCTGATCTCCACGTTTACGGGCAATGTGAACAACTTCAATATCATTTACCTGTTGTCCGGCGGCGATCCGGTGACGGATCTGGCTTCCACGGCCGGCAAGACCGACCTTCTGGTTACCTGGCTGTATAAGCTGACCATTGACAAGCAGTATTACAATATCGGTGCGGTTATCGGCATCCTGACCTTCATTATCCTGGCCATCGGCGCGCTGCTGACCTACCGAAACAGCAAATCTTATAAAGATGAGGAGGCGTTCTAAGATGAAAGAGACCAGAGTGGCGTCGGCAAAGCGCAAACGCTTTATCAATAATACGATCGTTCATATCGTGCTGGCAATCCTGGCTGTGGTCTGGGTCTTCCCCATCCTGTGGGTAGTACTGACCAGCTTCCGTGCGGAGAAGGGCTCCTATGTGTCCACCTTCTTCCCCAAGAGCTACACTCTTGCCAACTACGCGAGACTTTTTACGGATACGACGATCCTGAACTTCCCGAAGATGTTCGGCAACACGCTGTTTATCGCGATTTGCTCCTGCATCCTGTCCACGTTCTACGTGCTGTCCGTATCCTACTGCCTGTCCAGGATCAAATTTAAAATGCGCAAACCCTACATGAATATGGCGATGGTGCTGGGCCTGTTCCCGGGCTTCATGTCCATGGTGGCGGTGTATTTCATCCTGAAAGCGCTGGGCCTGTCCGAAGGCGGCCTGATCCGTCTGGCGCTGATCCTGTGCTACTCCGGCGGCGCCGGCCTGGGCTTCCAGATCGCCAAGGGCTTCTTCGATACGGTTCCGAGAGCCATCGACGAGGCGGCTCTGATCGACGGCTGCACCAGATGGCAGATATTCTACAAGATCACGCTGCCGCTGAGCAAACCGGTGATCATCTATACGGTCCTGACCTCCTTCATCGGACCGTGGGTGGATTTCATCTTCGCGAAGGTGATCTGCCGCGCCAACGCGGACTACTATACGGTAGCCATCGGTCTGTGGCGCATGCTTGAGAAGGAGTACATCGACAGCTGGTACACCTGCTTCGCGGCGGGGGCCGTGCTGATCTCGATTCCCATTGCGGCGCTGTTCATGTTCCTCCAGAGGTTCTATGTGGACGGCATGTCCGGCGCGGTGAAGGGCTGATAATCTGCAGTTTGCCTTATAATCGAGTGTGAAAGAATAAGGATTTGGGCAGGTACGGCAGTCAGGGGGAGGGGGATGTTCCCTGGCTGCCGTATTTCCATGCGAACAAAGCGCCTGTGACGCTTTGGCCGTATTTCCATGCGAACAAAGCGCCTGTGACGCTTTGACCGTATTGCCGCTTTCCGGCGGCTGTCCGGGGCGGTACATATTTTCGTGCAGACTGCTGCTGAAAACGACAGGCTGCTGCCGAATACGAATGAGGGCAGAAAAAATATGAGATTTGTATATGGGAAACAGGATTGGGTTACGAGAGAGCGGGGACAGGAAAATGTCTACCTGCTGACCAACGGACTGGGCGGTTTTTCCTCCGCCTCCATGATCAATTCCAATGTGCGCAGCGACCAGGCGCTTCTGATGGCCTGCCTGCGTGCGCCGAATCTCCGCTGCAATATGGTGAACCGGCTGGAGGAATGTCTTGACGGCGTACACCTGTCCTCGCAGGAATTTGCTGGCGGAGATCAGGATGAGGAAGGTTACCGATATCTGAACAGCTTCGTATTTGAGGATTATCCGGAATGGACGTTTCAGGTGGGCGGAGTGGAAGCGGTGAAAACGATTGCCATGGCCCCGGGGAAAAACCTTGTGGCGGTCCGGTACCGGCTGGAAAACCATACGGACCGCGAAGCCGTACTCACGGTAGTGCCGCACCTGCAGTTCGTGCCGAAGGGAAAGGAACTGACGGGCAGCCCGAAGTTTGCGGTGCGGGAATGTGCAGAGGGAGAACCGGAAGCGCGGGGCGGTACAGGCGGTGCATACGAGAAGCGGCCTGCCCGGGAGTGCCTTTATGAGATTCTGTCCGGCGATCTGCGGCTGTATTTCCGGACCGGCGGCACGGTGGAAGCTTTTCCGCAGGAATTTTGCGAAGGCGCCATGTATGCCTGTGATGCCCGTGACGGACGCAGCTTTCTGGGACGGACCTGTAGGCTTTTTCGGATCAGGCAAACCGTGCCGGCCCGCGGCAGCGCGGTGCTGGAATTTTTGTGTGGTATGGAGAAAGAAATACCGGAATCGGCAGAGGCAGTTTTTGCGGAGATGACCGGATACCGGCGAGGGCTTGAACGCGCGGCGAAAAGGACAGAACATTCCGGCTTGCCGGAAATGCCTGCTCCCCGGTCCGAAGAAATTTCTGCCGGGCTCCGTTCAGAAGCGGCGCTGCAGCTGGCTGTAAGCGCCGGACAGTTTATTGCCCGGAGAGATTCCACAGGCGGCAGCACGATTCTGGCCGGCTATCCGTTTTTTGAGGACTGGGGCCGGGACACGATGATCGCCCTGGAAGGGTGCTGTATGACAACAGGGCAGTTTGAGACGGCAAAAAGTATTCTGCGTACATTTGCCGGATACTGCAGCCGGGGGCTGATGCCGAACCTGTTTCCGGAAGGAGGCCAGGAACCCCGTTACAACACGGCTGACGCCGCCCTGCTTTTTATCAACAGCGTATATGCGTATTACAGACGGACCGGCGACGGCGGGTTTGTCCGGGAAATGTGGCCGGTGATGACGGAGATTATAAATGCCTATCGGACCGGCACGGATTTCGGTATCGGTATGGATGAGGACGGACTGATCCGTGCCGGGCAGGGATATGACCAGGTGACCTGGATGGATGTGCGGATCGGGAATTATCTGCCCACTCCGCGCCATGGAAAGCCGGTAGAGATCAATGCGTACTGGTATAATGGACTGCGGGTAATGGAGGAACTGGGCGGCCGCCTGTCAGAGAACAGCTGCGGGAATGCCGCCCGTGACGGCGAAGCCGCGGACTGCGGTTATGAAAATTTCGCCCGCGGCTGCGGACTGCTGGCGGAAAAGGTCCGCAGCAGTTTTCAGCGAAAGTTCTGGATGGAAAAGGAGGGACGGCTGCGCGACGTGCTCTCCGGCACCAGGGCGGATGAACAGTTCCGCTGCAACCAGATCTGGGCGGTGTCGATGCCGTTTTCCATGCTGGACAGGCAGCAGCAGCGCAGGATTGTAGACGCAGTTTATGAGAAATTGTATACGCCGTATGGCCTTCGGACCCTGGAACCGGGCGACACGGAGTTTCACGGCGAATACAGCGGTTCAATGCAGAAAAGGGATATGGCCTATCATCAGGGGACGGTCTGGGTGTTCCCGCTGGGGGCGTATTACCTGGCTTATCTGAAGACCCGTGACGATAAGGCGGAAGCGGTGCGGACGGTCCGGCGGCAGATACAGGCGCTGGAAAGCGCCATGCGTGAGGGCTGCATCGGCCAGCTGCCGGAGATTTACGACGGCGCCAGCCCCACATTTTCCAGAGGCTGTTTTGCCCAGGCCTGGAGTGTGGGAGAAATATTGAGAGTATATGAGGTGCTGGATCGTTATGAATGAGAAAGAGCGAAAATACGACAATTATGTTTTTGACCTGTACGGAACGCTGATCGATATCCGGACTGACGAAAACGACCTGAAGGCATGGGAGAAAATGGCGCGGTTTTATCGGTATTACGGCGCCGGATATGAGCCTCTTAAGCTGAAGGATGCCTACGAGACGGCGGTAAAAGAGGCGCTGGACGAATCCTGGGCGGAGCATACGGGAGGTGAGCGGCCCAGGCTGGCCAGCGAGAGAGCGTCTGCGCGGCTGCTGCGGGGAAAAGAGCCGATGCGGCCGGCGGGTGGAGAGCTGACCGGGGATTTGCCGGAAGACCATGTTATTGATACCGCAGAGATCCGCATTGAGACGGTATTTCGCCGCCTGTATGAGGATCAGGGGGTGAATCCGGATGAGGAACTGCTGGTATTTACCTGCCGGCTGTTCCGCATTGTGACTACCGTATATATCCGGCTGTTCCCCGGCGTGAAAGAGCGTCTTTCGCAGCTGAGGGACCAGGGTGCGCGTCTCTATCTGCTGACCAATGCCCAGAGAGTGTTTACCTCTTATGAGCTGCCTATTTTCGGCCTGGATGAATGTTTTGACGGCATTCTCATGTCGTCAGATATGTATTATAAGAAGCCAGACCGGCGGTTTTATGAGAGCCTGATCAGGACGTATGGCCTCGATCCGGCGCGGAGCCTGATGTGCGGAGACGA
>CANQGA010000125.1 GCA_947600145.1 uncultured Lachnospiraceae bacterium
AGAAAGCAGACAAAAATTGCTGCGTTAGTATCCGCAGCAGCTCTGTTGGCTATCGGCGCTTCCATGACCGCTTCCGCTGCTGGCTGGAACAGCCTGGGCAATGGCGATGCTGAATATCTGGATGCTGACGGCTACAGAGTCACCAGCGAATGGAAGAAGTACACCGACGGCAAATGGTACTATCTGAAAGATGATGGCCTGATGGCCAGAGATGAACTGGTTCCTTATGAAGAGTATCTGTACTATGTTAATGCCGATGGTTCCAGAGTTCTTGGCGAGTGGAGATACGAAGACAACACAGACGGCGTAGAAGTCAATGAGAACGTTCCGGACGGCCTTTGGTATTATTTCGACGCTACTACCGGAAGAGCAAAAACCGGAACAGCCACGATCGATGGACAGAAATTCCGCTTTGATGAAGATGGGCATGTGATTGCCGGTTGGTATCAGAGTGGTGATGACTGGTACTATTATGAGGATCGTGTCGCAGAAACGGATCACACATATGGTGCAGCATTGACAAGTTGGCAGCTGCTGGTGCCGAGAAATGGTGATGAGCCGGATGACCAGGATATATCCACTGTTTACTATTATTTTGACAGCAACGGAAAGAGCCAGACCGGCAGCGTGTACTATCAGGGAACATGGTACTATCTGGATGAGAATGGCCAGATGGCTGCATCCGGGTGGACGCTTGTTGATGATGCCAAGGCTAAGAACAATTTAGGAACTCCCAGCGAATATATGTATGCTGGCAGTGACGGCGCGAAGGCGACCGGATGGCAGTATGTGAGCGATAAGAAGCTGCTTAACGTTAGCGATAGCGATGCCGCTGATTACTGGTTCTATCTGACCAAAAAAGGTGTAAGGTTTACTCCGGATTCCGATAAAGTTGGAACAGTTACAGATTCTGAGGGGAAGCCGAAAACGGTTGGCCTTGCTACCATCAACAAGAAGAACTATCTGTTTGATGAAGATGGGCGCATGTTATCTGGTTTCTATACAGTCGGAAACACGCCAATTGTGTCCAGCCTTGGAAGTAACTTCACAATGACGGCAAATGCAACATATCTTTTCAGCACGGGTGATCATCCGGACGGCGGAAAGAATGGTTGGATGATTACTAACGCAAAGTGGACCGAGTCTGAGGATGGAAATGATACGTATTATCAGTTTGCTAAGGATGGCCACCTTTATACGAACGCTATTGTAAACAATGTGTACTATGATAAAGACGGTAAGCGCGTAGACGCTTTTGATGATTTCGTCGTGGTGTCTGCCGGAGGCAATAAAGTATACAAGAGCAATGGTGCCGAGAACGGAGCTGTAGCTGCCGGTGCAGAAATCATTGTTAGTTCCAAAGGCGTGGCTCAGAAAAACAAAAAAGTTTCGAACGTGTATGGATACGCATCCTACTATGTTGGAACCAAGATGCCTTCAACTAAGGATCTGACGTCTGGAGAGGTTGAATGGTCGACGTGGGTAAAGGGTCTTATGAAGGACGGCAAGCCCGTGGTGTCAAATGATTACAGCAATAAAGATACGGCGACTAAAAATGCTCAGGCTGACATCGAGGCTGTTAGTGCGTATGTAAAGAACGCAGATAACAAGGTTAGCGGGTATGAGATTGTTGCTGAATCTAAGTAATTGTGTTGTAAAATATCTCTTATATTAACTCTAAACCGGGCACTGGGAATCGACCTAGCGCCCGGTTTTACATTAGAGCAAGCTAATTGAGCTTAACACACATCTTAGCAGAACTGCAGTCCATAAGAGATTGCTGTATTTTCAGGTAATTCAGAAATTCTCTTCTAAAGAGCTAATCAGGCAGCAGGAAATCAATCCTGCCGCCCGATCAGATGTTTTTAAAAAACTTATTATTTCACATGTGCAACATAGTCAGTAATTGTGAATTCTGTACCTTCAACTTCCAGACCTCTTGAATTGCTTCTCTTAATCTTTCCGTTGCGGTCTACAATGATATAATATGTCTTTCCATCTGTAGCACCGAATTTACCATCCTTATTTACTTTGCCATTTTTGACAGTATAGTTAGTAAGCTTTTTGCCATCGGTAATCGCTACATAATGATAAGTTTCATCCTCGGCAGTAACAAGGACTCCATCATTGTACAGGTAGTTATCGCAGACAACATACCCATCATCTACGGCACCATCACCTTTGAAGAGACGCGTAACTGTAAATCCATCGTCGTCAGTGTAGGAAATCTTTCCTTCACGCAGTTCGCCTCTGTCACCATCGAGATCCTCGGAAGCATCAAAATAGAAGTAGAGGTCATCCCTGCCTGTAACAGTTGAAGGAACATAATACTTGAAGTTCGTTCCGTTCCAGTAGTATTCGCCACCACTCAAGTCATCCTGCCAATGCTGAATGTCAGCAGTCGCGACTTTCTGGAAGCCTGTCTTCATTACGCCATCCGGACCAATCATGTATACTTTTCCACCAACTTTGATCAGACGGGAAACGCCCTTTCCGTCTCCGGTAGCACCATCAGTACCCGTATAAGTGTAGTTAAAGATGACACCCTTCTTGATTAAATCATTGGCTTTATTGTCTAAGCTGCGGGCATTGATAATGTAATACCAATCCATATCCTGGAAGTTTTCCCATTTGTTTCCTACGATGGAGGCATTACTGTCATTTACATACACTTTATAATCGTGGTTTGCAGCATCCGATGTGGTTGCAGCCACTTTGGCATCCCACTGTCCAAGAACACCATTTCCATCAAAAGTGTAGTTAACACCGCTGATTGTCTTCGGACCAGCCGTCTTATTCAGTTTGCAGCTGTCGAAATAAAACCATTCTACGTTATCGTAGTCGTCTTTAACCTGGTCAACCATAACTTCAACATCCATCTTAGCCCATCCGTTCAGAGCCTGGCCGGTAACATATGGCCACGCAGTTCCTTCCGGATCAAGTCCGATAAAGTTGTAATCATCGCGCTGTACACAGTAATAGGTATCGCCGCCTTTGCCAACACCTTCAACTTTTCCAATCTGCATAACGCCATTCTTATCAAAAACAAAGGTACCTTTCGTAGAATAGCCATTGTCCTGAATAAGCGTAAATGCTTCATACTCATAGGTCTTCGCGCGGACAGCCTTGCCGTTAGCCCCAAAATAGTAGTCGACCATGTCAACAACTGTATCGTCATCCATCGGGTACTCGCCGTCTTCCGGCTCTTCTTTTACCCAGGTATCTGTTACGCGACGGCCATGGTCATCAACATAGTAGAAATCGCCGTTGTCACCATCGATAATCTGGCTGAACAGCATCTTGCCTTCGTCGTCAGCATAGTAATAATACTGGGCATTAGCACCCCACTCGGTGTTTCCTCTGTGCCAGCCTTCTTCCTCGATCGCGTTGCCATTGCGGTCTACGTAGGTCCAGTCATAATCGCTGCCTACCCAGGTAGCTGCAAAGGACGTCATGGAAGCGCCGATAGCCAACAGAGCTGCTGCGGATACTAACGCAGCAATTTTTGTCTGCTTTCTCATAATAATGCACTCTCCTTTTTCCTTTTTTGGCCCCGTCCCGGGGCCTGTTTTGGTTACATTACGAGGTAATTATACTTCCTATAATGGAAATTATCAATACTTTTTTAACATTTTTTGCAAGTTTCTTTTAAAAATGTTATCTGAGTCTTGGATTCCCTTCTAAGAAGTACCCTTCCCTCAATCACAATGACAGTATAATACATTTCCAAACAAAATGCTATAACTTTTCTCTAAGCATTTTCTTACGTAAAACTTACGAAAAGCAAATTTGTTTCTTAGATTGTATTGATATCAATACAATCATTCAAAAAGAGAAAAAGCAAAATGCTCTGTCTGCATTCTGCTTTTTATGACACGGACTCTTTCAATTCGATATAATCGTCAAGAATATCCAGAATCACTTCCTTATTCGCCGGATCGCTAAAACTGTTCATACATTCCGCCAGATCAATATCCTCTGTTGTCAAATGACCCTGAACTAATTCATCAAGACCGACATGAAGTTCATCAGCGATCGCCGTTAATGCCTGCGGTGACAACAGAAGCCGTCCTTCCAGCAGCTTACAAATGTCACGAAATATTTCCTGTATCAATTATTTTCTCTTTGCTTTCTCCCTCTCCCTATGCTATAATGTTCATTATTAATATAATTTTTTCAATTTTTGAACGGAGGATGTATGGACAGAATCGGTCTGGTTTGCAGATATATATTGGAAAGACCGCAGATCACGCAGCGGGAGCTGGCGCAGGAGCTGCGGGTGTCGCTGGGGACGGTGAACCGCCTTGTGAAGGAATGTGAGGAGGCGGGGCTGGTCGAGACAGCCGGCGGGGACATTGCCCTCTCCGAGGGCGGGGAAAACAGGCGGACCGGCAGCCACGGCGCGGCGCGCAGGCTGACCGGCCGGGGGCTTAAGTACCTGGAACCGTACCGTGTGGACTGCGCGGTGATCTTGGCGGCGGGGTTCGGATCCCGGTTTGTGCCGCTGACGTTCGAGACGCCCAAAGGGCTTCTGGAGGTATTCGGGGAGCGGATGATCGAGCGGCAGATCCGGCAGCTCCATGAGGCGGGCGTTACGGATATCACGATCGTCGTGGGATATTTGAAGGAGAAATTTGAATACCTGATCGATAAATACGGCGTGAAGCTGCTCTATAATCCGGAGTACGCGTCCAGGAACAACCTGGCTTCGGTCTATCACGCGCGGAAGATCATGGAAGGGCGGAATGTGTATCTTCTGGCCTCCGACCACTGGATGAGGGACAATCTGTTCCACGCCTACGAGTGCGGCTCCTGGTATTCGGCGGCTTATATGGAGGGGGAGACCTCGGAGTGGTGTTTTACATTAGATAAGAAGGGACGCGTTCTGGATGTGACGGCAGGCGGGCGGGACGCCTGGGTCATGTACGGGCCGGCCTGTCTGTCGAAGGAATTTCTGGCGCGGTTTCTCCCGGTCCTTGAGATCTATTATCAGCTGCCGGGAACGGAGCAGTTCTACTGGGAGCACGTCTGTCAGGAAATGTTAAACGGGACCGCGGCGAGACGGTGCGCGGCGGCCGGCCCCGTCCGGACGGATGCCGCCGGTTCTTCGGAGGCGGCCGGGGACTCCCCGAAGAAGACTGCAGCCGCGGCCGCCGAACGGAAGAGCCGCAGGCTGGAATTCTGCATGCCCGAGCTTTACGCCAACTTCCTTCCCGCAGGCTCTGTCTATGAGTTTGAGAATCTGGAAGAGCTGCGCGGCTTCGATCCGAAGTATAAGAACCGTTCTGATAATGAAGCGCTGGAGCTGGTCGCGCGGGTGTTCGGGATCCCGGAGGGCGAGATCCGGGATATCCGCTGCGTGAAGGCGGGCATGACCAACCAGTCGTTCCTGTTCCGCGTCGAGGGGAAGGCGTACATCTGCCGGATCCCGGGTCCCGGCACGGGGCTTCTGATCAACCGGCGGCAGGAAGCGGCGGCTTTCGAGGCGGTGAAACCGCTGGGGATCTCGGAGCACGTAGTCTATTTCGACCCGGAGACCGGGTATAAGATCTCGGAATACTACGAGGGATCCCGGAACGCCGATCCGGAGAGCGAAAGCGACATGGGCCGGTGCATGGAGGTGCTGAGGCGGCTGCACGGCTCGGGGGCGGCGGTGGAGCACTCGTTTGATATCCGGGAGCGGATCGATTTCTATGAGAAGCTGTGCCTGAGCATGGGCGAGATCCCATTTGACGATTATAAGGAAGTGCGGGCGCACATGGCGGAGCTGATGGATCTGCTGGATGAGCTGTGCGGCGGGCCTGCTGACCCCGCTTCCCGGAAGATTTCCCGCGCGGCGGACGCTTCCGCCGGCAGTCCGCGCCGTCCGAAGGTCCTGGCCCACGTGGACAGTGTGGCGGACAATTTCATTTTCCTGCCGGACGGACAGGTGAAACTGATCGACCTTGAATACGCCGGGATGTGCGATCCGCTGATCGATGTGGCGATGTGCGCCATTTATTCTTACTATGATGAGGAAAAGATGGACTGGCTGATCCGGCTGTACCTGCAGCGGGAGCCGACAGAGGAGGAACAGACGGCAGTCTATGCCTTCGCGGCCCTGGGCGGCTTCCTCTGGAGCCTGTGGACTGTGTACAAACATTACCTCGGGCAGGAGTTCGGGGAATACTCGATCATCATGTACCGGTACGCGAAACGGTATTACCGCAGAATCTTCCAAAAAAATTAAAAAAAAATTATATTTTCCTCTATATCTTGTAGAGTTTTTGTGATATACTGGAAAATAATGAGCATATATTGCGGATTTTAGGAGGAAAAGGTATGAAACGTCGGAACAAGGTACAAGCCCTGGTTCTGGCCGGCGTATTGGGGGCGCTGGTATTCGGTACAGCCTCCACTGCTCAGGCCGGATGGAACAATTCCAGCGGAGCGTGGGTCTACTATGACGACACGACCGGCGCCATACATAAGGGGTGGCTTCGGACAACTTCCGGGGATTACTATTTCATGGATCTGACAACGGGGCAGATGAGCACCGGCTGGAAGCAGATCAACAACCAATGGTATTATTTCCGGGATAACGGCGTGATGGTCGCCAGCGGCTGGATCATCTACAACGGGGATTTCTATTATCTGTATGAGGACGGGCGCATGATCACCGGCTGGCTGAAGATCGGAGACGTCTACCGGTATATGAAAGCCAGCGGCGCGATGACGAAGCTCTGGTGGCAGATGGACAACGCGTGGTACTACGCGGACGGCTCCTCCGGCGAGGTGGCGATCGGCTGGAAATACATCAACGACCACTGGTATCTGTTCGGGAACGACGCGAAGATGCTGACCGGATGGCAGCAGGTGAACGGCCGGTATTATTACCTCAATTCGGACGGCCAGATGCTGACCGGATGGCTGACGGATTCCAACGGCAGCAAATACTATATGTCCACCTCAAGCGGCGGCATGACCGCCAACGCCTGGCGGCAGATCGACAATTCCTGGTATTATTTCGACGGGAACGGACATCTGTGCAGCGGATGGCTGAATCTGAACGGCGTGTACTACTATCTGGATCCGAATAACGGCGGCAGGATGGTGGCGAACACCACGATGACCATCGACGGCATCAGCTACTCCTTCGACGCCAACGGCGCGTATTACGTATCGAACAACGCGTACGCGTCCGGCGGGCCGACAGGCTCATCCGGCAATGTGACGGCAAGCGGCGGGCCGGGGACTTCTTCCGGCACGGTAACGGGCGGGCCGGGGACCGGCACAGGCACTGTGACCGGCGGACCGGGAACCGCGGCTAACGGGCCGGGCGGCACAGGCAGCGTCGTCGGAACCAGCGGCCCCGGCAGCGGAACAACGACAGGCGGGCCGCTGAACTCCTCTCCTTCTCCCGGCAGTTCCTCCGGATATCAGAACCTGACGCCGGGCATGCACGGCGGACCGGGCAGCAATTACTAAATAGAGATAAAATCAGGCGTCTGACCCTTGCGGGCCGGACGCCTTTCTTTTTTCCAAATGGAACTCTTCTCCTGACAAAACATTTCCCGGCAGAATCTCTAGTAGAACAGACGGTTGATCGCACTGAAGATTCCGCGCAGGGACGAACGGGTGATGTTGGAGCTGATGCCCACGCCGTAGGTGGCCTTGCCGGTCTTCACGTCCATCATATGGATGTAGGAAGCGGCCTGCGCGCCGGATCCGGAGGTCAGGGCGTGCTCATTGTAATCCAGCACCTTGATCTGGATCCCAAGCTCCTGCTCGAGACCGTTCTTCATGGCGTCGATGGGGCCGTTGCCCACGCCCTCGAACACCTTCTCGATGCCGTGGTTGGTGTAGGTGACCGTGACCAGCGTCGCGAAGCTTCCGTCGGACAGCTCGGTGTCGTGGATCTGGCACTTGCGGAAATGCATGGGTTCCTTTCGCTCGGTGTAATTGGCGCGGAACTCTTCCATGATCTGCTCCGGAGCCACCTCGCCCTGCTTCTCGGAGATCTTCTGGATCACGTCCGCGAACTCCTTGTGCATGCCCTTGGGCAGCTTGAAGCCGTAGAACGTATCCATGACGAACGCCACGCCGCCCTTGCCGGACTGGCTGTTGATGCGGACGATGGGCTCGTAGACACGGCCGATGTCGGAGGGGTCGATGGGCAGGTACGGAACCTCCCAGTAATCTCCGCCCCTCTCCTTGAGGGCCTGCATGCCTTTATTGATCGCGTCCTGATGGGAGCCGGAGAATGCGGTAAATACCAGCTTGCCGGCGTAAGGATGCCTGGGATCGATGGTCATCTTCGTGCAGCGCTCATAGACCTCGGCGATGGCGCGGACGTCTTCCAGCTCCAGCTTCGGATCGATGCCCTGGGAGAACATATTGTAGGCCAGGGTCAGGATATCTACGTTGCCGGTGCGCTCGCCGTTGCCGAAAAGCGTGCCTTCCACGCGGTCAGCTCCGGCCATCAGGGCCAGCTCCGTGGCCGCCACGCCGGTGCCCCGGTCGTTGTGCGGATGAAGGCTCAGCACGATGCTGTCGCGGTTCTTGAAATGGGTGCTCATCCACTCGATCTGGTCCGCGTACACATTGGGCGTGGTCATCTCGACGGTGGAGGGCAGATTGAAAATGATCGGCCGCTCCGGCGTCGCCATGCCCCAGGTGTCCATGACCGCCTCGCAGACCTCCAGGGCGTAGTCCAGCTCGGTGCCGGTGAAGCTCTCCGGGGAATATTCCAGGAGCAGGTCGCCGTCGTAGTTCACCGCGTACTGGCGCACCATCTCGGTGGCGTCGGTGGCGATCTTCTTGATCTCGTCCTTGTCCTTGTGGAACACCACGTCGCGCTGCAGCGTGGAGGTGGAATTGTAAATGTGGAAAATGACCTTCTGAATGCCCTCGATGGCCTCAAAGGTACGTTTTAACAGATGCTCGCGGCACTGCACCAGCACCTGGATGCGCACGTCGTCCGGGATCAGCTTCCGCTCCACCAGCTGGCGCAGGAAGTCGAACTCGATCTGGGACGCGGCCGGGAAACCGACCTCGATCTCCTTGAAGCCCAGCTTCACCAGCATGTTGAAGAACTCGATCTTCTCCTCGACCACCATGGGCTCGATCAGGGCCTGGTTGCCGTCGCGCAGGTCGACGCTGCACCAGATCGGGGCCTTGTCGATAATCTTATTCGGCCACTGGCGCTGGGGTAAATCTACCGGGGGTACGTGTTTATATCTCTTATAATTTAACATGATTGGATCCTCCTTCTTGTGCGGCG
>CANQGA010000126.1 GCA_947600145.1 uncultured Lachnospiraceae bacterium
TTGGCAAATTTCAGAAGATGGTAGGCTTCATAGAACTTGTAATAGCCCGAATCCATGAAATACTCCTCACGTTGTGGCTTGCTGTAGTAGCTGTCGGCCATCATCAGATACCAGTGTACGTCCTTCTCCACCATATCCTGCGGCGTATTGAAGGAATACTGGCTCTTTCCGATATACTTGATGATCGACGCGGCGACCCCGGTCTCTTCCTTTACCTCCCGAAGCGCCGTCTCCTTATAATCCTCTCCCGCTTCTACAGTTCCTTTCGGCAGCACCCAACCCTCGTATTTGTTCTTATAGTTCTTATACAACACAAGAATCTTACCACGAAATATCACCACACCGCCACAGCTCGTTGCCTCTATCATTGCAATCCCTCCTGTCCGGTACGGACGCCCGCACCGTTGGTGTGTTTGTGAGCCTGACGATAGTATAGCGCATTCCATCTCCGATTGCAAGCTATCTGGAAAAATAAGTATCGAATATCTTTCGCGCGATGGGCGCCGCGGCAGCTCCGCCGGAACCGCCTTCCTCCACGATCACGCTGACCGCCAGCTTCGGATCCTCCACCGGCGCGAAGCCGATAAACCACGCGTGGGTGTCCCTGCCTGCCTCAAACTCCGCCGAACCGGTCTTGGCTGCCGCCGTATAGAGATCGCTCTTTACCGCGGACGCGGTGCCGTTTTCCACCACCTCCGTCATCATCTCCGTCAGGATGGCGGCTTCCTCCTCCGTCATCAGACTTCCGCAGACCGACGGCTGGAATCCGCGGATCCGGTCGCCTCCCGCGTTCTCGATATGGTCGATCAGATACGGTCTCATCAGCGTGCCTTTGTTGGCGACCGCAGCCGCCAGAAGCGCATTGTGAAGCGGCGTGATCTGGGTGCGCCCCTGTCCGATGGAGGTCTGAAGCCTCTCCCACAGATCCGCGTCCTTCTCCATCGCGAAGGAACTGCGCGTATACGGAAGCGCTGACGGCAGATCCGAGTTGAACAGCAGCTGCCCTGCCGTCGCGGCCAGCTTTTCCGCGTCCAGCCGGCTGCCCAGATACGCGAACGCGCCGTTGCAGGAATTGGCAAAGGCCTCCTTTAAAGTCTGACTGCCGTGGGCATTGCCGTGATAGCACCGGATCGTGTAATCGCCTTCCTCATAGGAGCCGTCGCACTCGAACCGGAAGTCTTCGTAATCGTCCGGATGCTCACGGATATATTCCAGAAGGATCACGGTCTTAAATGTGGAGCCCGGCGGATAAAGTCCCTGAAACGCGCGGTTTAAGAGCTGTCCGGACGTATTGTCCGGCGACACCAGGTGATCCCAGTTATCCGCCAGCGTGTTCGGATCAAAGCCGGGCTTCGACACTGCTGCCAGTACCTTCCCGCTTCCCGGTTCCAGGACCACCACGGCCCCGCGGCGGTCCCCCAGCGCGTCCGAAGCGGTCTGCTGAAGCGCGGCATCCAGCGTCGTGACCACTGTGTCCCCCATATTTTTCTCTCCCATCAGCTCCCGCAGCGTGTGCTCGATCAGATTCACATGGGAACTGAGCAGATAAAAATGAGCCAGATCCTCCAGCCCGGTCCTCCCCATCGTGGAATATCCAACCGTATGGGCGAACAGCGAACCGCAGGGGTAACTTCGGGTCTCGCTTCCATTTTCTCCGACAAGGGTCTCTGCCAGCACGGTACCGTCGCCGGAAACGATCTTCCCGCGCACAACCCGGTCGGCGAAGCTGTCCAGACGCGCGTTATAGCTGTTATTGATCGTGTCCTCGCGGCGCACCGTCAGAAACCACCCTTCATAGAGGATCATCCCGGCAAAAACGGCCACCGCCAGATACGTCAGGCGCAGCATGCTCCTGTCCCGCTTCTCCCGCCTGCCGGAGGGCTCCGCCTCTGGCTCCTGTTCCTGCTCTTGTTCCCGCTCCTGCTCCGGCTGCGCCATCACATACAGGCCCTGGATCACGCCGAACAGGATAAACGTACTTAAGACCGAGCTGCCGCCATAACTGACAAGCGGAAGCGTAACGCCTGTGGAGGGGATAAATTTGATCACTCCGCCGACGGTCAGAAATACCTGAACAATATACACCGTCCCTAGGCCGAACGCGGTGAGCTTATAGAACAGATCCCGCATCTGCCCCGCGATCAGAACGAACTGGAGAAAGCATCCCAGACAGATCAGAAGGACGCACAGAGCGAACAGCGCGCCCATTTCTTCGGAGACCGCGGCGAAGATAAAATCCTTCTCCACCACCGGGATCTTCCGCGGCATGCCTTCATATAAGCCCAGGCCGAACCAGCTTCCGGTACCGATCGCGAACAGGGACTGGGTGATCTGATATCCCCGGTTGTCGATATCGGACCAGGGATCCCGCCACGCGAGCACACGGCTCTGCACATGGGAGAAGAGCCGGTATGCCGCCGCGGCCGCCAGACTGCCGCTTAAAAGCCCCGCGCCCAGCCACCGCAGATCCGAAGTGGCCGCATACAGCAGGAACAGGTACGTAAGGAAGAAGATCAGCGCGCTTCCCAGATCCTTCGACAGTACCAGGATCAGCACATGAAGAGCCGCGGCCGCGGTCGTCAGGATCAGATTCTTTAATTCCGTGGACCGGCTCAGCATGGCGGCTATGAAAAATACATACAGTATCTTCACGAATTCTGAAGGCTGAACGGCAACGCCCCCGATATCAAGGGACAGCTGGGCTCCGAAACTGGTATTTCCGGCTATGCAGACGACGCCGAGCAGAAGAATCCCCGCGCCTCCGTAAAGCCAGGCCAGCTTTCTTAAGAAGCGCGCCCTGTCAATGATCACCGGGACGAGGAAACAGACCGCGGCGGACACCGCGGCGATGACGAACTGACGCACGGCCCGCTCATAGTTCAGCCGGGTCAGCATGATAAAGCTGACGCAGAGAAGCATGCACATATTGTTGACGAGAAGTCTTGAAGCCTGCGGGTAAAATGCCCGGTAAACATAGATAAAGCACAGGAAAAACACCGCCTGCAGCCCGTAAAAGGCCGCAATGGCCGGATCCCGGGTATTCAGGCAGATCACACTGTAAGCGATCAGCTGAAGCAGAAACATCAGGCGGATCTGACTTCCGCAGATCTTCTTCCTTCTCTGTTCATCGACGCTGAAATACCTGAAATTTAAATAGGTGTAAAAGGCCATAATCAAAAACAGCAGGTACCGCGTCCACGACACGTATACATGCAGGATGTTCTGCAGCATATCCTGATTGAATTCCGATAAATCGATCACCCGTCAGATCCTTTCCGGCCACGCCGCGGTCTTCCGAGCGGCCTGCTTCTCACGCCTCAGTCTTCCGCACGCGGCCTGCTTCTCGCGCCGCAGCCTTCCGCGCGCCCTACTCCACGCCGCGTTTCATGTGTCCTCTTGTATAACCGCCGGAACGTCCGGCGGAAAACCCGTTCTTTCCTTCTCTGTCATTTTCCGGGGCGCGGCGTTTTTCCTTCTCCGCGTCCTGCCGCAGGAAGGCGTCCCCGAAGGCCCTGACGATATCCGAAAGCTCCTGCGGCGTCTCATTGAGAAACTGAAGCCGCAGGGCCGGCGTCCAGAGCTTCCGCACCGGCTCTTCCAGCCCGAGAAGCGATAACGGCGTCGGATTGTAAATAGTATTATAACAGAACACGCAGTGATTATAAACCGGCAGGATCTTGCCCATCCGATCCTTTAACGCCAAAAATCCCGGCTTTCTGTCACATCCGGATACCGTGCGGCGGACGCACTGGGCAGTAGTCATGACCGGAAGATATCCGTAAGCGGTCAGTTCGAGACCTGGCAGCTTCTCCGCCGGATCCTGTGTCTCCCGCGCGCTCTTCTCCGCCGGATCCTGCATCTTCCTCATGCACTTCTCCGCCAGATCCCGCATCTCCCGCGCGTTCAGTTCCAGCGGGTATGTCAGTCTCTGAAACCCCATGCCGGTCAGCGTCTCAGCCGCCAGACGGTTAAACACATACAGATTATGATCCGCGTACATGGGTGGAAGCTTTCCGCCTCCGTTTTCCGCGTACAGCCCCTCGAGAAGACGCGGCTCCTCCAGGGAGCGGATCAGAAAGCCGTCAAAACCCGCGCCGTACAGCTTACTCCCGCAGCGCTCAAAGAAATCCGCTGCCTCCGTCCGGCAGATCACAGGCATCGCGAGAATACATTCCTTCCCCGCGGCATGGCACCGGCGGACCGCGGACTGCCACTCGCCCGGAGGCAGCGCGTCCGCCTCGATCTGGACCTCCGCGATATCAGCTTCCGCCGCGGCTGCAGCGAACTGTCCCGCGTCAGACACCAGCGCATGGAGACGGGGCTTTAAGGATTCCCCTGTTCTCATGCCCGAAGGCCGCCGGGCTTCCGGCGCGGCCTGAAGCGACCGCCGATATGGACGAAGGATCGCCTCCTGAAGCCTCTCAAGCCCCTCCCTGCGCAGCTCGTTCAGCGCCTGAACAGGCACGAACAGATCCCCGTCCGCCCGGATCTCAAGCGATTCGAATTCAAACGGCGTTCCGCCGGTCTTTCTTATCTGACAGTCGATCCTCTGCGCCGTCACCGGCTGGTTTTTCGAAGGCTGGACGACGGCTCCAAAGACCGTAACAGCCTCTCCTTCCGCACCCTCCGGCCACAGCGAAAGCTTCAGCGGTTCTCCCACCGCAGCCTTCAGCCTGCCGCGGATCTTTTCCGTAACCGACGCGTTTACATACGTTCTGTCCAGACGATCGAACAGTTCCCGGTCCGTCTGTCTGAATTCAGGCTTCTCCTTAAGGACCAGCATATCTTTACCGTTATGCTTCCGGTAGTAACCTTCCGTCTGTCCGCCCCGGTCAAACAGCTCCAAAAGGAGCTTCCGGTCCGCGTCATCCACCCGGTACCCACCGCGTCCTTCGCGAAGGCAGAGATCCACATATTTCCTGTAAATGCTGACCACGCCGGCCGTATATTCAGGGCTTTTCATCCTTCCCTCGATCTTGAGGGAATATACGCCGCTCTCCAGGATATCGGGCAGGATATCCAGCGTGCAGAGATCCTTCATGCTCATCACGTACCGCTCGTTTCTGCCGTTCAGATATCTCTCCGCGCCGCCGGTTCCGACGGTCACGTCATAGGGCAGCCGGCACGGCTGGGCGCATCGCCCGCGGTTGCCGCTGCGTCCGCCGATCAGGCTGCTTAACAGGCACTGCCCGGAATAACAGTAGCACAACGCCCCGTGGACAAAGCTTTCGATCTCGATATCCACGTTCTCATGGATGTCCCGCAGCTCCGCGAGGGACAGTTCCCTCGCCGTCACCACCCGGACCGCTCCCAGTTCCTTGAGAAGCCGCGCGCCGCCGGCTCCGGTCACCGTCACCTGCGTACTCGCGTGGATATGCAGATCGGGAAACCACCGCCGCACCGCGGTCAGAACGCCCAGATCCTGTACGATGACCGCGTCCAGACCGCGCTCATAGTAAGGCGCCAGATAGCCGTACAGTCCCTCAAGCTCCTTCTCCTTGAGCAGCGTATTCACCGTCATATACAGGGATACGCCGTGCAGATGGGCATAATCGATCGCCTCAAGCATTCTCTCCTCATCCAGATTATCGGCATATGCCCTGGCGCCGAAACGGCTTCCGCCGATATAGACGGCGTCTGCGCCGGCAGCGACAGCCGCCTTCATGCTCTCAAAGGAACCTGCCGGCGCCAGCAGCTCCGCCCGCGCACGGCTCCGTCCCGTATGGTTATTCTGCCTTCTGTTCTCCATCCGCGCTCTCCGTTTTTAAAAGAATATCCCGCAAGCGGATCTCTCACGGGACACTTTTGTATTATCTGCGATTATTATTCGGATTGTAATGCTGACCGCCGTACGGGCCGTTATTCCTCTGATTCTGCGCGGCCGTCGCCTGGATCGTCCGCAGCTTCATAAGCTCCTCCCGGTTCTCCTTAAGCTCAGCCTGCGCCTGTTCCAGTTCCCTCTCCCTGCGCTCCAGGTTCATCTGCGTCGTCACAAGCTCATGCTTTAAGCTGTAGGTCTCCTTCTCCATCTCCTCGCAGCGGCGGCTGCTCTCCTCCACCTTCGAAAGCGCCTTGAAATAATCGTCGGCGATATTGAGCGCCACCATCACGGCCTGATACTCCTGGCTCTGCCGGGAAAAACGGTCCTGCTTCTTCAGTTCATTCATCTTGCCGGTAATATATCCGGCGACTTTCTGAAAATATTCCTGATCCTCGGCGCCTCCCAGCGTATAGATCTTGCCGTCGATCAGAACCTCCGCATAATTCTTGTTGTTCATGGCTTTCTGCCCCCTGTATTTATGATTGGAACGATATCACCCGAGCGCGATCCCGTCGATCATCCGAAGTTCCTCTTCCGTGAACTTCGTATTTCGGACCGCGCCGATATTGTCAAGGATCTGCTCCGGCTTCGACGCCCCGACCAGGACGCTTGTCACGATCCCGTCGCGGAGTACCCACGCGAGAGCCATCTCCGCCAGCGTCTGGCCGCGCTCCGCCGCAAGCCCGTTCAGCTTCCGTACCTGCGTCAGCCGTTCTTCCGTCAGGGCCCGCTCATTCAGGAACCGCCCATCGGTTCTCACGCGGCTGTCCGCCGGGATCCCGTTCAGGTACCGGTCCGTCAGCATCCCCTGCGCAAGGGGGCTGAAGCTGATAATTCCCTTACCCAGCCTGCGGGATGTCTCTTTTAATCCGTTCCTTTCAATGGTCCTGTTAAAAATGTTATAGCTGTTCTGGTTGATCACGAACGGACATTTCAGTTCCGAAAGGATCGCCGCCGCCCGCTCAAGCGTCGGGCCGTCGTAGTTGGACAGCCCCGCGTAAAGCGCCCTGCCGCTCTTCACCGCCTGATCGAGGGCGCCCATGGTCTCTTCCAGAGGCGTCTCCGGATCCATCCGGTGGTGATAAAAGATATCCACATACTCCAGTCCCATCCGCTTAAGGCTCTGATCCAGGCTCGCAAGCAGATACTTCCGGCTTCCGAAATCGCCGTACGGACCCGGCCACATATCGTAACCGGCCTTCGTGCTGATGATCAGCTCGTCCCGGTACGGCATCAGGTCTTCCTTTAAGATCCTGCCGAAATTGCGCTCCGCGCTTCCCGGCGCCGGTCCGTAATTATTGGCCAGATCAAAATGGGTGATCCCGTTGTCAAAGGCCGTAAAGCACAGCTGCTTCATATTGTCATATGACGCCGTGTCCCCGAAATTATGCCACAGTCCCAGAGATACCGCCGGAAGCTTCAGCCCGCTTGCCCCGCAGCGGTTATACGGCATTGTCCCATAGCGCTTTTCCGATGCCTGATACATCCTGCAACCCGCCTTTCTTTATCAGTTCGTCCCGCGTCACGCCATCTCAAGTCCGAGATGCCGGTACGCATTCTCTGTCGCCGTGCGTCCTCTGGGCGTCCGGTTGATGAGGCCGTTCATCAGCAGATACGGCTCATACACATCCTCCAGCGTCCCCGCGTCCTCTCCCAGCGCCGCCGCCAGCGTATCCAGTCCCACCGGGCCGCCGGAAAACTTCTGGATGATCGTCGTCAGGATCGCCCGGTCGTTATTGTCAAGTCCGAGCTTGTCCACATCCAGCATATCCAGCGCGAAATCGGCGACCTCCTTCGTGATCACGCCGTCGTACTTCACCTGGGCGAAATCCCGGACACGCCTTAACAGGCGGTTAGCCAGACGCGGCGTTCCTCTCGACCGCCTGGCCAGCTCCATGGCGCCGTCTTCCTCGATCGTCACATTCAGCACCTTCGCCGAGCGAAGGATGATCGTCTTTAATTCCTTCGGAGTATAGAATTCCAGCTTCTGTACCACGCCGAAGCGGTCCCGCAGAGGCGCCGTCAGAAGTCCCGCCCGCGTGGTGGCACCCACCAGCGTAAAATGCGGCAGCTCCAGGCGCATCGACCGGGCCGTGGAATCCTTTCCAAGCATGATATCGATGGCATAATCCTCCATGGCCGGATAAAGCAGCTCCTCCACCTGCCGGTTCAGCCGGTGGATCTCGTCCACAAAGAGCACGTCTCCCTCCTGCAGACCGTTCAAGATCGCCGCCATCTCGCCGGGCTTCTCAATGGCCGGGCCGGAAGTGACCTTCATGTTCACGCCCATCTCATTGGCAATGATGCCGGCCAGCGTCGTCTTGCCCAGTCCCGGAGGGCCGTAGAACAGCACATGATCCAGCGAATCGCCTCTGGACCTGGCCGCGTCGATATAGACCTTCAGCATGGACTTGAGCCGTTCCTGTCCGATATAGTCGCCCAGATACTGGGGCCGGAGACTGGATTCGATCTTTTCGTCCTCAGCCGTCAGTTCCGTGTTAATGATCCTTCGTTCCATAATGATCTGTCATACCGCCTTTTTAAGCGCTGTACGCTGTCTGTCCAGCTTATTCTGCCGCATACCGAATCTTCCTCGTTTCTGCGCAATCCTTTTCTGCCGCAGGCGACGCCTTCTCTGACGCGGTCTACAGCATATACCGCAGGGACGCCTTCAGGATCTGCTCCGAAGTCATCTCTTCCGCGCCCTCGACCTTCCGTACCGCCCTTGCCGCCTCCACAGGCGAATAGCCCAGGGCCACCAGCGCGTCGACCGCTTCCTTCGCCGCTCCGGTCATTCCGGACGCCTGGCGTCTGCCGGCCGCATCCCCCGCGCCGGACGGATCCTCCGCAAGGGACGGCAGCACGTCCTCCATGGACACCTTCTCCTTCAGATCCAGGATCACCCGCTGGGCCGTCTTAAGGCCGATACCGGGCGCCTTCGCGATCGCCTTCGCGTCCCCGGTAACAATCGCCAGCCGCAGATCCGCCGGAGTAAGCGCCGAAAGGATCGCCAGCGCCCCCTTGGGGCCCACGCCGCTGACGCCGAGAAGCTGCTTAAAGATCTTCAGATCCTGGCGGCTGCCGAAACCGTACAGCGTCATCGCATCCTCCTGCACCCGCAGATACGTATAAATACGCACCTCGGTCCCGGCCGGCGGCATCGTCTCCAGAAGGGAAAGCGGCACATGGATATTATATCCGATGTTTCCCGCCTCTACCACGATCACATCTTCGTCCGCCTCTATAAGCGGTCCCCTGATATAGGAAATCATACAGAATCCTTCCTGTCCTTCTCTGTCTGTCACGCATTGCTTCCACTATCTTACCATAATACCCCGGCCATTTCAAGCAGAAGCGAACAAATATTCTGGTTTCCATTTCTCGTATTATCGTTTATAATAGCTTCGAAACCGTAAAACTCCCATCATTTTGACAAAG
>CANQGA010000127.1 GCA_947600145.1 uncultured Lachnospiraceae bacterium
TGGCCCTGATGGGTATTCCAGAACAGAAAGCGTAACCGGTGACGGTACTGTTACGATCGAGGATCTGGTGCCGGGCGAGTATACGATCACTGAAGCGGATGCTGGTATTGAGGGCTATAGCTGGACAGTCTCTGGAGCGGAAGAAGCTACTGTTGTGGGTGATCGGAACTCCGAAGTAACTGTTACGAACACTTATACTCCGGCAATTGGTTCGCTGACGATTACCAAGGCGGTTGTTGGCGGCGGCGGAACAGCGGTCAATAAAGAGTATACGTTTACCGTTACCGGTCCGGCGGGCTATATGGATACGGTAACCATTACCGGAAACGGAAGCGTGACTTTAGAGAACCTTGCCTTGGGTGAATATACTATAACGGAGCAGGATGCGGCGATTGCAGGTTACAATCTGACTGTTACGGGCGAAGGATCCGTCACGGTCGCGGCCAATAGAGCTGCAGGAGTCACAGTTACCAACACCTACACGCCTCCGACCAATCCGAACGAGCCCGGCGGCGGAACGCCTCCTGGAACGACGGAGATCCCGGAGAACCCGACTCCGACCGGCGGTACGCCGCCCATCGAGAATATCACCGATGAGCCGACCCCGCTTTCCAGCTTCAATATGCTGGAGAACATTGAAGACGAGGATGTACCGCTTGCGTTCATGGCTCCGATGACCGGAGACGAAGCGCCGACCGGCGCGGCGGCCCTGTTCAGCCTGATGGCGCTGGGCATGATGGGAGCGTTCGGGATCCTTGGCTTTAAGAAGGACGAGGAAGACGCGTAAAAGAGCATAAGAATCTGAAGATCTGGAAAGAGAACGTTTCGGCGTTCTCTTTCCTGCGTTTGAGAAAAAAAGAATGACAGAACGGCGCATGCGTTGTATAATAAAGAAAGCTATGGGACGGGAACTTGAAAGTATACAGATCCCGGGGATCGCAGGAGGAGACTATGGGCAGAACGGAAGCGTATGTCGCGGCGCTCGAGGAAGCGCATATGTTTGAGAATTCGGAGCATATGACCAGATTTAAGGAACTGATGGACTGCTATGCGGATTATCCTTTCTTCACGAAAGGCCTCTGCAAATGCATGTATCTGTCGGCGTGGGACGAGGAGCATTTCGCCATCATGCTGCAGACGCTGAACGATATGGCTCTGGGCAGGGAGCAGAACACGGATGATATGCGGTTCCAGGGAGAACTGCTGGCTGAGGAGCATGTGGACGGGGAATACTATATGTATCATCTGTCCTGCGCGCTCCTGGACGGACGGCCGTTCCTGCCGCAGGAGTATCGGAATGTGGACGAGCATTACCGGTATATCATCACGCGGGGGCTTGCGGCGGCAGAGGTCATTGATAAGGTGTGAGACGGTTGCTGGATCGATTGGATCGAATTGGGAAATGGTGCCGGCTGATATGGCCGGCGCTGCTTGCGGTAAGCGTGATCGCCGCCGGGTGCGGCCGGGTGCCGGCGCGGCAGGAGAGCGGGACCGCGCTGCAGGAAGCCGCGTCTGCTGCGGAGCTTGAGGGCGGCGCAGCCGCGGAGCACCGGGGCAGCGAGGCCGCGGAGTTTGAGGGCGGCGGGACCGCGCCCGGGCAGACGGAGCGGAGGCTGCGGGTGGCCGCGACCATATTTCCGTACTATGATTTTGTCAGGCAGATCGCGGGCGATCTGGTGGAGCTTGAGCTGGTGGTGCCGGCCGGGATGGACAGCCATTCCTTTGAGCCGACGCCGGCGGATATGCGCGTGATCCGGGAAGCGGACGTGCTGATCGCGAATGGCGGGGCCATGGAGCAGTGGGTCAGCCGGGTGCTTGAGGCGGTGGACGCGCCGGAGCTGACCGTCGTGACGATGATGGACTACGCGGATGTGGTTCAGGAGGAGATCGTCGAGGGCATGGAGGCTGAGGAAGAAGCCGGACAGGATTTCGACCATGACGGCCACGAGGCGGAGATCGAGTATGACGAGCATGTCTGGACGTCCCCGGTCAACGCGATGAAATTCGTAAATGTGATCGCGGATACATTGTCCCGCGAGGACCCGGCCCACGCGGAGGAGTACGCCGCGGGCGCCGAACGGTATCTGGCGGAGCTGGAGGCTGTCCACGAGGGCTTCTGTGAGGTTTCTGAGGCCCGCAGGCGCAATATGATCGTGGTGGCGGATAAATTTCCGTTCCGCTATCTGGCGGAGGAATACGGGCTTACCTACCGGGCGGCGTTCTCCGGCTGCAGTACGGACACGGAACCGTCCGCGGGAACCATTGCCTATCTGATCGATAAGGTGAAGGAGGGGCAGATCCCGGCGGTCTATTATCTGGAGCTGTCCAGCCACCGTGTGGCGGAGATCATCGGGGAGGAGACCGGCGCCGAGCCGCTTCTCCTGCATTCCTGCCACAACGTGACCCGGTCAGAACTGGAGGCGGGCGTCACCTACGCGGAGCTGATGCGGGGCAATATCGAGAGTTTGAGAAAAGGACTTGACGAATGAACACACTGATCACGTGCAGGCACGTGGATTTCGGATATGAGAATCACGACGCGGTCATCGACCTCACCATGGAAGTAAATGAGGGCGATTATCTCTGCGTCGTGGGCGCCAACGGCTCCGGCAAGAGCACGCTGGTGAAGGGCCTTCTGGGGCTTATAAAGCCCATGGGGGGCGAGCTTACGGTGGCGGAGGAGCTGCGCCGCACCGGTATCGGGTATCTGCCGCAGCAGACAGCTGCGCAGAGGGATTTCCCGGCCACGGTGCGGGAGGTGGTGATCTCCGGGACGCTGAACCGCCGGGGGAACCGGCCGTTCTATTCGGCGGCGGAGAAGCGGCTGGCGGATTCGGCGATGGAGAAGCTGGGCATTACCGGCATCCGGAACCACTGCTACCGGGAACTGTCCGGCGGGCAGCAGCAGAGGGTGCTGATCGCCAGGGCCCTGTGCGCGACAAGCCGGATGCTGATCCTGGATGAGCCGGTCACGGGGCTGGATCCGTCGGCGATCCAGGATTTCTACCGCCTGATCAGGCGGCTGAACCGGGAGGAGGGCGTGACGATCCTGATGGTCTCCCACGACGTGGCGGGGGTCATCGGCCAGGCGAACCGGATCCTGCATCTGCAGCAGCGCGCGCTGTTCTTCGGAACACCGGACGAGTACCGCCGGACTGAGGCGGGACGCCGTTATCTGGGAGGTGAGGACGGATGTCCGTGATCGCGGAAATGTTGTCCTATCCGTTCCTGGTGCGGGCATTTGCGGGAGGGATCATGATATCCCTGTGCGCGGCGCTTCTGGGCGTCACGCTGGTGCTGAGACGGTACTCCATGATCGGCGACGGGCTGTCCCATGTGTCCTTCGGGGCGCTTTCGGTGGCAGTCGCGGCGGGCTGGGCCCCGCTTCCGGTGTCGATTCCCGTGGTGATCCTGGCGGCGTTCCTTCTTCTTCGGATCACGGAGAACGGGCGGATGAAGAGCGACGCCGCCATCGCGATGATCTCGGCCAGCGCCCTGGCCGTCGGGATCGTGGTCACGTCCCTGACGACGGGAATGACTACGGACGTAAGCAGT
This sequence comes from uncultured Lachnospiraceae bacterium, assembly GCA_947600145.1. Lineage (GTDB taxonomy): Bacteria > Bacillota > Clostridia > Lachnospirales > Lachnospiraceae > UBA3402. The sequence continues at coordinate 3,556 of CANQGA010000127.1, forward strand.
TATATGTTCGGCAGCATTCTGGCCATGAGCAGGAGCGATGTGTATCTGGCCGTTGTTTTGTCGGCGGCGGTGCTTGGACTCTTCGTGGTCTGTTATCACAGGATCTTCGCGGTGACCTTCGATGAGAGCTTCTCGAAGGCCGCCGGGATCAACGTATCGTTTTACAATGTCGTGACCGCGGTCCTGACCGCGGTGACGATCGTGCTGGGCATGCGGATGATGGGGGCCATGCTGATCTCGAGCCTGGTGATCTTTCCGGCCCTGACTTCCATGCGGGTGTTCAAGAGCTTCCGGGGAGTGGTGCTGTCGTCCGGCATCCTGGCGGTCGTGTGCTTCTGCGTCGGGATGACGGCGTCCTACGTGTTCTCCACGCCGGCGGGGGCCAGCGTGGTGCTGGTGGATCTGGGGGCTTTTCTGCTGTTCGGCCTGGCGGGGGCGGTGATGCGCAGACGCATCCGCTGGCAGCCGCCGGGCGCGGGGGGCAAGCGGACGGCGGCCGGTCCGCGCGGCGGCGCGGGCAGAGGGAACCGGCAGAAGATCACGGCGGGACAGGCCGCCCGGCAGAAGGACGCCGTTGAGCGGCGCGGAACTGAAGCCGGCGCTGCGGCCGGGCCGCGGGGGACGGCGGGTCGCCGGGAAAACTAGGGGACGGCGGATCGCCGGGAAAACTAAGGGAGAGGAACGGTTATGATCCATGAATGACTCACAATTTCTGATCCGGCCGGTGAAGCCGCGCCGTGAGCGCCGTTTCAGGCGGCCGCTGACACAGACGCAGTTTATCGCGGCCGGATTTCTGGCGCTGATCCTTGCGGGTACATTTCTTCTGATGCTCCCGTCCGCCAGCCGGGACGGCGTGGGCGTGGGTTTCCTGGACGCGCTGTTTACGTCCACCAGCGCGACCTGCGTGACGGGGCTGGTGATCCGCGATACCTGGACCCAGTGGACGCTGTTCGGCCAGATCGTGATCCTGTGCCTGATCCAGATCGGCGGCCTGGGCTTCGTCACCGTGGGCGTGTTCTTCGCGATCCTTCTGCGGCGGCGGATCGGGCTGCGGCAGCGGGGGCTGATGCAGGAGAGCAGCAGCGCGCTGAAGATCGGCGGCATGGTGAAGCTGACGAAGCGGATCGTCCGGGGAACGATCCTGTTCGAGGGCGCGGGCGCGCTGCTTCTGGCTGTGCGGTTCGTCCCTCAGTACGGATTTCTGCGGGGGATCTATTACGGCATTTTCCACTCCGTCTCGGCCTTCTGCAACGCGGGTTTCGACCTGATGGGGCACCAGGCGCCTTATAATTCGCTGGTTTCCTATCAGAGCGACTGGCTGGTGAACCTGGTCATCATGTCGCTGATCATCGTCGGCGGCATCGGCTTCATCGTCTGGGAAGACATAAGCCGCAACCGGCTCCATTTCCGCAAATACATGCTTCAGACGAAGATCGTGCTGGTCACGACGGCGGCGCTGATCTTCGGCGGCGCGGCGCTGTTCGCCGTTCTGGAGAGGAACAACCTGTTCGCGGACATGAGCGTCGGGGAGACGGTGTGCGCGTCGCTGTTCAACTCGGTGACGGCCAGGACCGCGGGGTTCAACACCATCGATTCCGCGGCGATGACCGACGGCAGCAAGCTGGTCATGCTGATCCTGATGTTCATCGGCGGCAGTCCGGGATCTACGGCGGGCGGCGTGAAGACGACCTCGATCATTGTGCTGTTCATCTATGTCCGGGCGCTGATGGGACGGACCTACAGTGTCAATGTGTTCGGCCGGCGGCTGGAGGACGACGCGGTGGAGCGGGCCGCGGCGGTCACCACGATCAATATGGCGCTGGCGCTGGGCGCGGCGCTGCTGATCATGATCATACAGCCGTTTGCCATGGGGGATATTCTGTTTGAGACATTTTCCGCGATCGGTACGGTAGGGATCTCCACGGGGATCACCAGGGATCTGCTTCCGGCGTCGCGGCTGATCATCATTTTCCTGATGTACTGCGGCAGGCTGGGAAGCATGTCGTTCGCGCTGGCGTTCACCCAGCAGAAGCGGGTGGTGCCGGTGCAGAATCCGGTGGAGCGGATGAATGTGGGCTAGCCCGTGCGGAAGGATCCCGGTTCCGGGATCGGCGGATAGTGAAGCAGTCCGGTTCCGGGACCGGCGGATGGGCAGGAGAGAATAAGGCACGATAAATGTGCGGGAAGGCGGAATCTTTATGAAATCGATACTGATCATCGGAAGCGGGCGTTTCGGCCGTCATCTGTGCAGGAACCTGGCGGAGCTGGGCAACCAGATCATGCTGGTGGATCAGGTGGAGGAGGAAATGGAGGAGATGCTGCCCTATGTGGTCAGCGCCAAGATCGGGGACTGTACGAACCCTTCGGTTCTGGAAAGCCTGGGCGTGGACAATTTTGATCTCTGTTTCGTGTGCATCGGCTCGAACTTCCAGAGCAGCCTGGAGATCACCAGCCTGCTGAAGGAAATGGGGGCCCGGCACGTGGTCAGCCAGGCCAGCCGCGATATCCAGTCCAAGTTCCTGCTGCGGAACGGGGCGGACGAGGTCATTTATCCGGATAAGGACATCGCGGAGAAGATGGCGGTCCGTTACAGCGCCAACCATGTGTTTGACTATATCGAGGTGACGGACGAGTTCTCGATCTATGAGATCCCGCCGCTGCCGGAGTGGGTGGGCAAAAGCATCCGCGAGCTGGACATCCGCAACCGCCATCATGTGTCCGTTTTGGGGATCAAGAACGGCTCCCGCTCGAACCTGATGCCGATGCCGGACTATGTGATCCGCTCTGACGAGCATCTGATGATCATCGGGCAGAAATCGGATGTGGACGAGGTGCTGGAGAAAATGCCGAAAAACTGATCATGTTGTCCGCCAGCCGGAGCGTGTTCCCGGGATAATCAGTGTGAGACCGGACACCTCCGACACAGCCGAAGCCATGCTCCTCCCAGAACTGGCGGACAAGACTATTATACGCCGGACGGGGCTCTTTGACAAGGGAAATTTTCGCGCCGCCCGGTCAGTCTGTCCGCCGCGCGGACGGCTCCTCCATATCCCGGATGGCCAGCGCCACCTGATAGGGCAGGAGATCCTCAACAGTCTTAAGCGGCGATCCCAGCAGTTCTTTCATTTTCTGGATCTGATAGTTCACCGTGTTCCGATGCATGAACAGCGCCTCCGCCGTGCCGGCCAGGCTGCGGTCCTCGCGGATGTAGGTTTTCAGAAGCTCGATGAAGGAATGGTTCTTCTGGTCGTACCGGTCCAGCGGGGCCAGGATCTCGTCGGCGTAGGAGTAGAGGATATCTTCGTCCTTCACCGAGAAAAGGATCTTGTAGATCCCCATGTCTTCGAAACGGACGACCGGCAGGCCCCGGTACATGGCCATGCGCATGGCTGTGGCCGCCCGGTTATAGCTCTTGTCGATGTCGGCCAGGCCGTTCACCTCGATGCCGACTCCGACGAAGAGATTGCGCGCTTTCGCGGCGTCCGCGTAGACGTCCAGGATCAGGTCGGTGATCAGGTCGAGCATCTGCTGGGGCGCGTTGTTGAACACCAGCAGAAGATAGCTTTCGTAGGTCACGATGCCGATGTGGACGTTCGACAGGGCCCGCGTCTGCTTCAGATGGCGGATGCGCGTCTCCAGCAGGTATTCCCGGTTCTGGTTCTCTTCGATCGCGTTCTGCGACTGCTGCCTTAGGTAAATGCAGAAGACGGTAAACGGGCCGTCCAGATCGTAGAACCGTCCCAGCGTATCGGTGTATTCGGTCACATTTTCCCGCTTCTGGATCGCGTCCCGCATGGCCCTGTCGTGGACCGCGCTTTCCTGCTGGTCGTTCATGATCTGCACGCAGAGGCTCTGCAGAAGGTCTGTGATCCGGATCTCCCAGGGCATGGTAAAGACCGGGAAATCGCAGGCGTTGCAGTAATCGACGACGTCCTGCGGGAGCCGGCGGATGAATTTGCCGGTGTTGACGATAAGGCCGGCCACATTGTTCTCATGCAGGCGCCGGACCAGCGCGAGGAGCCAGCCGCTGTCGGCCGCGTATTTCATGCCGGTGGTCACGGCCAGCTCGGACCCGTGAAAGTAAGGGATAATGAATTCGTCCTCCAGCATATAGACCCAGCTGACAACGTTGTTGATGCCGTTCTGTCCGGCGCTCAGCGACAGCCTGAAGCCGGCGCTGTTCTCCCGGTAAAGTCTTTTTAACGTAACTGCCATAGCGTTTCCTCCTGTTTTCCGGAAATATTTCCCAAAATATGTACTGGTAATACATATTATAGCAGATTTTTTTGAACCCTGCCACTATTTACTTTGCTAAAATATGTATTATAATAAAATCATTAAGAACAACAGAAACGCAAGCGCTGCAGATACAGATGTCTTCGTGACAAAGACACACGAACAAGGGAGGGAATCATATGTCAAGTTTTTCTTTTGGTGGTATTTACTATAATGATTGGCACACATGGCAGTCGGACGACAGACAGGAGATGTCAATGTTCGCCAGCGCGGACAGACTGTATTCCTACTATGTACAAAAGATATTGCCGAAGAAAGAGAAGCAGACCTACAGAGGATAAGACCGACTGCTCAGGTGCTGCAGCGGAGTCCCGCGGAAAAGCCGTCTTCCGCGGGGCTCCGTTTTTTGTGTATATTATTCAATACAATTCGATAAAAGTTTGACAATCTCCGCGTTCTCCCGGTATAATAAAAGTAACCTGGACAGGAGGGAGAGGCATCATGGAGCGCAAAGAGATTTCGCAGGCAGTCATCGTGAGGCTTCCGCGATATTACCGCTATCTGGGCGAATTGCTGGAGGAGGGCGTGGAAAGGATCTCATCCGGGGAGCTGAGCCGGCGGATGAAAGTGACCGCGTCGCAGATCCGTCAGGATCTGAATAATTTCGGGGGGTTCGGGCAGCAGGGATACGGCTATAACGTTCAATATCTCTATGAGGAGATCGGCAGGATCCTGGGGGTTGACCGGAAGCATAACATGATCATCATCGGCTCGGGGAACCTGGGCCACGCGATCGCGAATTACGCGAATTTTAAACGAAGAGGGTTCATCGTGAACGGCATGTTTGACATCGATCCGGATCTGATCGGCGAGTCCGTGCAGGGGATAAGGATCCGCGGCATGGAGGAGCTGGAGAGCTTCATCCGGGAGAACGACGTGCAGATCGCGGCGATCACGATGCCGAAGACACACGCGCCGGAGGTGGCCGACCGGCTGGTGCGCGCGGGGATCCGCGGCATCTGGAATTTCGCCCATATCGATCTGGCGGTGCCGGAGGGCGTGGTCGTGGAAAATGTGCATCTGTCGGAAAGCCTGATGCGGCTGTCTTACCGTGTCTGCAGCATGGAGGACGGGCAGGAGTAGGATATGATCATCGGAATCGGTATGGATATGGTCGAGATGGGGCGTGTGGAGAAAGCCTGCGGCAGGCAGGCTTTCACAGAGCGCGTTTATACGGAGGAAGAGCGCCGGCAGGCGGGGGAGAATGTGTCCCGCCTGGCCGGCGATTTTGCTGTGAAAGAGGCAGTGGCCAAAGCGCTGGGAACCGGCTTTAGGGGCTTTATGCCCGGGGATATCGAGGTACTGCGGGACGGGCTCGGCAGGCCGTATGTGAACCTGTACGGCGGCGCGAAGCGGCGCGCGGATGAA
>CANQGA010000128.1 GCA_947600145.1 uncultured Lachnospiraceae bacterium
GTATTTGTTTCAAAGGAGCAGTATATGCGCGCCTGCTCCGTCGATCTATATGAGTTTTTGCTTCAGAGCCACCCTAAGGCAGTTAAGCCCATGTATGGCAGTGTCGTACTCCTGGCGGACAAACATATTTCCGTCAAACGCGGCTTTCACGGCTATATGGATTTCCAAACAGGCGATACGGGAAACAACATCGACTACCTTATGAACTTCCTTGGATACACTTACCCGGAAGCAGTCCTTGCCTTGCTCGGCGAGGCGGCATCAGACAGTGATTACTCCGCTGTGGTAAATCCGCCAATACCGGACGCCCCGAAAGAGATCACGCTGCCGAAACCTTTGAATGGTCTTTACCGTAACCTGTATGCCTACCTTTCGGCCAGAAAAATTCCTTCTGCTGTGATCCAGCGTCTGATCGATGAAGGCATTATGTATCAATCCGCAGAAGGCAATAACATCGTATTCTGTAGCCCCGCTGGTGATTATTGTGAGATAAGGGGCACAAACAGCTATGCGGACCGCAGGTGTAAAAAACGTACAGACTGCGGACGGTTCCACTCCGGAAGCCATGGATGGTGTACCCAGATGTATGACTGTCATGATTACAAACCGGATCCGTTTCACGGCTGCCGGAAGACCCGGCCTGACCGCTTCTGGTATTTTTCACCGGACAAGGATACTCCCTCCAAGGTTGTGTACGTGTGTGAAGCGGCTATTGACGCAGTCAGCTTATACGTCATCCTGCAAAGGCAAAATAAGTGTGAGGCAGCTGTTTTTGTGAGTATCGGGGGCGTAGCAAACCAAAAAGCCATTGACCGTCTTAAGCGGGCAAAGAAGGTTATCCTGGCAGTTGATAATGACCCGGCCGGCCAGGAATGCAGGGATAGAAATCCAGAGCTGCAGTTTATACTTCCGGCTGGTAAGGACTGGAACGACGATTTAAAGAAAGGAGATTTTTAGATGGATAAGGAAGATTATAAACAGCGCATTAAGGAAGAATATAAACAATATATTAAGGAATTAGTGGATACCATACAACCGATCATTAATCATAAGGATGAATTTATCGAACATTGCAGGGAGCATAAAGAACGTATCAGTACTGGATTTCCGGGACTTGATAAAGCGTTCAGCGGCGGACTGACCAATGAACTGTATATTATGGCTGCTGAAACCAGTACGGGCAAGTCGGCATTCCTAATGACACTAGCGCAAAATGCGGCTGAGGCTGGTATAGATGTCCTTTATTTCTCGCTGGAAATGGGTAAAGATGAATTCATAGCCAGGGGAATCTCGAAAATATCATATGAGCATCATAAGGAATCGAAAAATGGACTGCTCATGACGGCCGGGGACATCCTTAACTGGAAATATGACACCGCATTGAATGAATTCGTGCGGATCCCTTATTCCCAATATGAGAAATATTCGGAAGAGTACTTTGAGCGATATGGCTCTCGTCTTCACATTATCGAGGGCGGGATCAACGGCATAACCGCAAGGGATATTGCGAACATGGTGAGTCTTTTTAAGAAGGACTCCAACGGACCTGTAGTTGTCTTTGTGGATTACCTGCAGCTCATCAGAGCAGAATCGGATGACAGGAGCCAGGCGGACCGTAAAACAAAAACCGATGTTTCAGTAACCACATTAAAGTGTCTGGCAAGCCAGATCGGCATGCCTGTAATAACCATCAGCAGTATTTCACGAAACAGTTATAACGGCAAAATCAGCTCGTCGGCCTTTAAGGAATCTGGCGATACCGAATATACGGGCGGCGTCCTGCTCGGATGGAACTGGGTCGGAGTGACAGATGGGAAGGACGAGGCGGAAAAGGAGCAAGAAAAGGAATGCTGCAGGAAACGGGGATACAGAAAAATATCCTTGAACGTGTTGAAAAATCGGAATTCCGTTCGTGATGTATCCATAGGCCTAAAATACTATCCAGCGTATAGTTATTTTGAGGAAGATGACGGCTGGGATCCTGTGAAGGAGAATGACACGCCTTTTGCTAATGAAGAAGACATCATAGAGTGCAGAAAGAAAAGAAAGTAAAGCGTACCGCTCCTGTCCGGCAAAGACATCATGTTAATGCGAATATTGACTTCAGGAGTCCCCAAAAGTGACAGCCCCACTATCCCATATGGAAAGTGGGGCTATACACTCCTTTTGTACAAAAGACTCGTACAAAAAACCATCTGGCAAGACAGCTGCCCATCGCCCTGTATGCCTCGTTCAGCCAGCAGGCATTATCCCATCCTCCGATTCCACCCGGCACCGCTTCTTGTAGCAGGCAATGCCGTATTTCAGCACGTACTCGATCCCAGCGTCTGTAAACACTTCGTCATAGCGCCTCGTTTCGATCTGCGCAAGCGCTGCCTGCGCCGCAGACTCCAGGTCGCCGTCCTCGGCGTATTTCACCTCGATGACGATCCCAAGGCTGCCGTCCTCGGCCTCCACAAGGATGTCGCTGTAGCCGTCACCGCTCTCACGGTTACTGGTCACGATCCAGTCCGCCTTGTACGCCAGAAGCCCCATCAGGATCCCGTGGTAGAAGTTCTCCTTCCGGGCCTTCCTTACCGACGTGTCCCGGATACTGATCGCACGCCGCAGGTAGCCATTGAATGCCTTCTCCACCCCGGCTGCGTCGCCGGCCGCGAACGCGCCGCACAGCTGCTTCAGCGATTCCCCGTCGTTCCTCGTCTCTTCCCGGAACAGTTCCATGATCTGATCCGTGAAGATCGCGCGGATCTCGCGGTTCGGGATGGTCAACGGTATCCCGTCTTCATCCGATTTCCCGGCGCTCGTCAGGTACCCGGTCATATAGAGCAGGCTCCACAGGTTCTCCACCGTCGTATACATCTCCCGGTACGTCAGCTCCTGGTGGATCCGTTTCTTCACCATACCGCCGTCTGCCAGCACCTGAAGCTCCCGACGCGCCGAACCGGCGTCCATCCGCCGCACAAACTCCCGCACCGCGTCGTTGCTGCTGGAATTGGCCCAGAAATTCTGCGGCGGGGCCTGCGGATCCGCCTGAAGCAGATCCATATAGTTGATGACGTCCCACGGGCAGTAGATCTCCTGATCCCCGAACCGGTACCCATCGTACCACTCACGAACCACGTCCCATGCGTCCGACAGGCCATAGTATTCCAGAAACTGTCTGACCTCGCAGTCGGTAAATCCGAAATAACTGCTGAACCGCGGATCTGCGATCGTCAGTACACGCAGGTTATTCATCCCCGTGAAGATACTCTCCTTCGAGATCCGCAGGCAGCCGGTCAGCACCGCCCGCTCCAGACTGTCGTTGGTCTTCAGCGCCTGCGCGAACATATTGCGGATCAGCCCCACCATCTCGTCGTAATACCCGGCGTAGAACGCCTTCTGCAGCGGCACATCGTACTCGTCGATCAGCAAAACCGTCTTGCGGCCGTAGTGTTTCTCTAAAAGACGGCAAAGCGTCCGCAGGCTGTCCGTCATCGCCTGCTCCGACATACTATAATCCCGCAATGCCCGGAATTTCTCTTTATCCTTTTCTTCAAGGCTCTCGCTTCTCTCCAGAAAACTCAGGCAGTCAGCCGCTTCCGCGATCACGCTTCCCATCTGCTCCCTGGCCCTGGTGAAATTGGCAGCGTCCACACTTTTCAGCGACACAAACACCACCGGGTACTTCCCCATGTGCTGCTCGCACAGCTCCTTTTCCCGAGAAATCGCCAATCCTTCAAAGAGCGATGGATCCGCTCCGATCTCAAAGAAGCATTTTAACGTTGTCATCGCCAGCGTCTTTCCAAACCGGCGTGGACGCGTGAACAATGTCACATCGGCGTTGGAATTTAAAAGCTCCGTGATCAGTCGGGTCTTATCTACATAGTAGCAATTGTTTTTTCGCAGCTTATCAAAAAATTCTGTCCCGATTGGGAGTGGTTTTTTCTTAAGAGACATAGCTTCCCATCCTCCTTCCCGTTCTGACATATTTGAACGTCTTATGCACACACAACCTCTATATTCAGTATATCGGAAATGCCGGGAAACCGCAAGGGGATTAAAAAAAAGCCTGCTGTTCCTGCTGTTCAGACCAACAGGCTTTTGGTAATAATATATCCGTTTTCAACGGATACGGCATCACATTACAGGTTCTACACGGCCTGCGAGTATTTTCTAATATTCAACTGTCAAACTTCCGCAATCTTAAAGGGAAGATTCATTAACGCTATCTTTTGAAGCGTTTTCAGATTGACTAGTTAATTGATTTATGATATGTATAAATAGTCACGAATACTGGAGATGAGAGGATGGATTATTTAAAAGCTGATAATATAGAAATAGGAAAAATAGTTACATCATATAGAAAATCCAAAATTCAATCTGAGGCGGAAGTGCGTTCAAAACTTATCGCTCCGCTTCTTGAGGCGATGGGTTATCTGCCCGAATATCGTGCGGAAGAGTTCCCGGTATATGGATACAATGGTCAGAAAAAACTCTCAGCTAAAAATGCAGATTACATTCTATTCGATGATACAGGATTTGCCGATCATAGGAATCGCACCCAATCGCATATAAAGTGGGTACAAAATCATAGCCTTCTTGTAGTGGAGGCAAAAAAGCCTGGGAAAATGCCAGATGAATTAGGGCAGGCCCAGTTTTATACGATGTGGACTAAGGCACCAGCCTACATAGAAACTGATGGCGAAGATGTGCTTGGTTATTTTTATAATCCAATTGTAGAGGATTATGAGATGCTGAAGGTTAAAATTGACGATCTTCCGTCCTCAGATCTGTTGCAGTCATTTTCATTTGAGAGTCTTAAGAAAGTTAAGTCAGATGGTCTTCATGCATTACAGGCAATTAACAAACAGCTTCGGACGCAAATAGTTTATCAGGAAGAAACCATGGAAGAAGACATAAACTTACCTGCAGAAGCAATTGCATTTTATCGTGGTTTACTCGGGAAAAACGCGGATCATCTGACTGATATGCAGGTGATTTGTCGGTTCCTCAATATGACGAATGCAATTCTGCAGAACGATTTCAGATATGATATTCCTCCATACATGCTTTCAATTCCGAGATATCATTATAATGGTAAACTTTATATTGACAATATGGTATTTCCTCTGATAAGTGGGGAGGTTTTGGAATTCTATTGGAACGATGTGACAAGATATCAATTCGAAAGTCAATATATACGGATTTTAGTCCAATATGTAAATGATGTTTTGACAGCTTTTGAGGTGGGTTACCATGTATTGGATCGCCAGGTGGCAGAGCGGATTAGTAATTTTGCTTTGGTTAAAAAGTGCTTACAAGCGCAAACGATCCAGATAGTTATCGAAAATGCCGCAGGCCGCATGATAACACTTCCCGCAGGGGATCCTGGAGATATGTGGACAAGCAAGAAGCATGTTTGCCAAATGCAAGATTTTTGGCTTGAAGGTCTCAATAAAATGAGAGCCATTGAAGAATACTACAACATTGAGTTCAAATTGCGGTATCTCGCAAACCCGGAAGAGATAGAAGAAATGCTTGATGCGGTTGATGTCGTATATGACGGAATATGTATGCAGCAGAACTGTGAAATAACTTTGCCTGGCAATCTTCTGGAAGAAGATTTGATAGTAGAAGAACCAATGTTGTTCCAGGAGAATACTCGTATTCCATTAAAAGACAGAGTGATTCACGGGATTATTTTCAGACCTTTGCGATCCGCATTTTTACCATGCAAGGCAGCATTTGCAGGAAAGAATGAAAATGATATAGTTCGCATTCCAGGATGCTGTGAATATCAGATCATAAACTAACTTCGGCAGCGTCCCCAAAAGTGAGACAGCCCCACTATCCCATATGGAAAGTGAGGCTGTACACTTTTGTACAAAAAACATCCGGCAAGACAGTTGCCCATCGCCTTGTAAGCCTCTTTCATCCAGCAGCATTATCCATCCGCCAGCTCCACCCGGCACCGCTTCTTATAGCAGGCAATCCCGTATTTCAGCACATTCTCAATGCCTTCGTCTGCAAACACCTCATCATAGTGCCTCGTTTCGATCTGCGTAAGCGCCGCCTGCGCCGCAGACTCCAGGCTGCCGTCCTCGGCGTATTTCACCTCGATGACGATTCCCAGGCTGCCGTCCTCAGCCTCCACAAGGATGTCGCTGTAACCGTCTCCGCTCTCCCGGTTACTGGTCACGATCCAGTCCGCTTTGTACGCCAGAAGCCCCATCAGGATCCCGTGGTAGAAGTTCTCCTTCCGCGCCTTCCGTACCGACGTGTCGCGGATGCTGATCGCACGCCGCAGGTAGCCGCCGAACGCCTTCTCCACCCCTGCCGCGTCGCCGGCTGCGAACGCGCCGCACAGCTGCTTCAGCGATTCCCCGTCGTTCCTCGTCTCCTCCCGGAACAGTTCCATGATCTGGTCCGCGAAGATCGCGCGGATCTCACGGTTCGGGATGGTCAGCGGTACCCCATCCTCATCCGGCTTCCCGGCACTCGTCAGATATCCGGTCATGTAGAGCAGGCTCCACAGGTTCTCCACCGTGGTATACATCTCCCGATACGTCAGCTCCTGATGGATCCGCTTTTTCACCGTACCGCCGTCCGCCAGCACCTGAAGCTCCCGACGCGCCGAACCGGCGTCCATCCGCCGCACGAACTCCCGCACCGCGTCATTGCTGCTGGAATTGGCCCAGAAATTCCTCGGAGTGTCCAACGGATTGAAAAGGAGATCGTAGATATAATTTACCATATCCCACGGGCAGTATATCTCTTCTTTACCGAACCGGTAGCCGTCATACCACTCCTTTGCGCTTTCATAGGAGCCCGTCAGGCCATAGTAGTCCATGATGTCCCGGACTTCCGCGTCCGTAAAACCGAAGCAGTCGGAAAACGCCGAATCCGCTACCGTGAAAACCTGCAGGTTGTTCATCCCCGTGAAGATACTCTCCTTCGAGATCCGCAGGCACCCGGTCAGCACTGCCCGCTCCAGGCTGTCGTTGGTTTTCAGTGCCTGCGCAAACATATTGCGGATCAGCCCCACCATCTCGTCGTAATACCCAGCGTAGAACGCCTTCTGCAGCGGCACATCGTACTCGTCGATCAGCAAAACCGTCTTGCGGCCGTAGTGTTTCTCTAAAAGACGGCAAAGCGTCCGCAGACCGTCCGTCATCGCCTGTTCCGACATGCTGTAATGCCGCAGCGCGCGGAAACTGTCCTTGTCCTCATCATTAAGCCGCTCACTGGACTTCAGGAAATCCAATCGGTCAGCCGCTTCCGCGATCACGCTTCCCATCTGCTCCCTGGCCCTGGTGAAATTGGCCGCGTCCACGCTTTTCAGCGACACGAACACTACCGGATACTTCCCCAGGTGCCGCTCGCACAGTTCCTTCTCCCGGGAGATCGCCAGCCCTTCAAAGAGCGACGGATCCGTTCCGATCTCAAAGAAGCATTTTAACGTCGTCATCGCAAGCGTTTTTCCGAACCGCCGTGGCCGCGTGAACAGCGTCACATCGGCGTTGGAATTTAAAAGCTCCGTGATCAGTCGGGTCTTATCTACATAGTAGCAATTGTTTTTTCGCAGCTTATCAAAAAATTCTGTCCCGATTGGGAGCGGTTTTTTCTTAAGAGACATAGCTTCCCATCCTCCTTCCCGTTCTGACATATCTGAACATCTTACGCGCACACAATCTCTATATTCAGTATATCGGAAATGCCGGGAAACCGCAAGGGGATAAATTCCACTCTGTTCAACCCTGTTCCACACTGGCCAACCTCGAATGAAAAGTCCGGTCAGTAAATCACATCACCGGATTTATACTCCTTTACGACGAATCAATCCAATCCCCAGCAATATCGCGCACAGATAACTGTCATTTGGTATTCCCAACTGATCAAGGCTCCCTGTCATGTCCTGCAATCTCAAGATTCTGTCGAAAGTCATAAGGATCTCTGTCATAGATATCGTCATTCCATCTGGTTCCAGGACTAGGCTTGCTCCTGCTCTTCCCGCTGCCGATACAGACAGGCGATAAGTGAATTTCTTGCTCCCTGTCTCGTCTGTCGCCTGCGTCAAATGAAAAGGATACTGCTGAAAAATCTCCAGGGCGCTCCAAAGATTCTCTTCCGTCACCGCATGTTCGAGGGCCGCGTTCGCCTTTTTCCGTTTCCGGTACAGCAGTTCTCTTTCCGCTGTCGTCGAAAGACGGTCCATCTTATAAATCATCTTTGAATACGGCAGATAAGAATGGACGGAATCCCTGCTCAAATTTAATATACGCCCAATCTCTGCGACACTTCTCCCACTCCTGTACAGATCCTGAACCTCCCGCGAAACAGCAGTAGAATATACCCCCGCCGTGATAAGGATTTTTCTCGCTTTCAGGGATGTGATACCGAACTGGGCAGCTGCTTCATTCAGGGTCATATGTTGCTGCGCTCGTCCCTTCGGTCATCATATCTCCCAAACGCTTCCGCCATTTGGGTTATCATCTCTTTGGACAGCGCCACCGGATCATAGTCCGGATGCTTTTTCGGATTCATACCGAAACTCCCTCGTTTTGGTGAGTCCATATTGCTTCCCGCTGATAGCACGTTTGAACCGATTTTTGAATGGGGAAAATATTTCGAAATGTTGTCGGAGCCTGAAAGTCCTGACTCGGACCAGAACATAATCATGGTCGAGTTCCACTGAAAAAAGGAGCCGCCGACCCACTGGCAGCTGACCTCTTTTATCCTGCAATACTATTTAGCTTTTAAGCCCAAAACAGGGCCTGCATTCCAGTAGACCCTGAAGTAAGTTGTTAAAACACCATTTTTCAATAAGCCTCGCGGCACAAGGATTCTACATAATTTGACGGTTAGGGTGTTCATATCTTTGGGTTAAATATAATCATTTTCTGGAAAGTCTCGTAAGTCCTATCCCTTTGAAAACACATCCGTTCTATAAGGTTAAAAAGTGGCTATACTTATTTGTAG
>CANQGA010000129.1 GCA_947600145.1 uncultured Lachnospiraceae bacterium
CTCCCAGGATCGTCGCGCCGGACCGGGACGTGCCGGGTACCAGCGACAGGGTCTGAAAGCATCCGATCAGGAGCGCCAGACACAGGGAGATGTCCTCCACCTTCTCCGTATCCGCCCGTTTCCCGTAATTCTGATTCTCCACCACGATGAACAGGATTCCGTAAATGATCAGCGCCGCGGCTACCACATACGGCCCCCGAAGGTGCTCCTCCATCCAGTCGTCCAGAGGGATCCCCACGATCGCCGCGGGCAGGCAGGCGAGGATCACCTTCACCCACAGCACCAGCGTGCTGACCTTGATGCCCAGACGGCCGCCGTCCTTTCCCACGGGAACCGCCAGCGGGACGATGTCCTCACGGACGCCGCCGCGGGCCGTGCGGTAGGTCTCCGCGGTCATCACGACGGATTTGCCGCTTCTGCCCCCAAGAGGCACGGACAGGTTCTTCCTGCCCATGCCGCGGCCCCTGACCGTCGTAAACGGGAACAGCTTGGAAAAATACAGCACCACCACGGCCAGGATCGCCCCCAGCTGGATCACCACCAGGAATACTTCCTTGAACTCCGGCGTCACGTCCAGCTGGACCAGTTCGTCCAGCAATATCATATGACCGGTGCTGCTGATGGGCAGCCACTCGGTAAAGCCCTCCACGATTCCGAATACAAGCGCCTTTAAGATCTCTATAATGTTCATTTGCCTTCCACTCCCCCGTTATTTCAGATATTCTCGATCTGCCAGTCGATGGGTTCCACGCCGTGGCTCTCCAGGAACTCGTTGCACCGGCTGAAATGGCGGCACCCGAAGAATCCCCGGTACGCCGAAAGCGGGCTCGGATGAGGCGCCGTGAGCACCAGATGCTTCGGATTCGTAAGCATCGGGATCTTGCTCTGCGCCGGTCTCCCCCACAGCATATATACGATGGGACGGTCTTCCCGATTCACCGCCTCGATGATCGCGTCCGTAAACTGCTCCCAGCCTCTGCCCTGATGGGAATTGGCCTGGTGGGCCCGCACGGTCAGAACCGTGTTCAGAAGAAGCACGCCCTCCTTCGCCCATTTGACCAGATAGCCGTTGTTCGGGATATAGCATCCCAGATCGTCGTGCAGCTCCTGATAAATGTTTACGAGCGACGGCGGGATTTCCCTCTGGTCCGGCAGCACCGAGAAGCACAGACCGTGCGCCTGGTGCTCGTTGTGATAAGGATCCTGACCAAGGATCAGCACCTTCACTTCCTTAAGAGGCGTCAGATGCAGGGCGTTGAAAATGTCGTCCGCCGGCGGATAGATGACCCGCGTGCGGTATTCCTGATTGACAAAATTGTACAGTTCCTTATAGTAAGGCTTCCGAAACTCGCCGCCGATGGCCTGCAGCCAGTCGTTCTGGATCGCTCCCATGTTTTCTCCTCCTGTAACCTTGTAACCTTTGCAATTCTGCATCCTTACTGTGTTTTAACTCTGGGGTCGTATAGCCCTGCTGTCATATAACCTCACAGCCGTACCGGTACGCCCCGTCCCGCCAGGTATTCCTTTACCTGCCGGATCTCGAGCTCCTTATAGTGGAACAGCGACGCCGCCAGCGCCGCGTCCGCCTTTCCCACTGTCAGCGCGTCATAGAAATGTTCCAGTGTTCCCGCGCCGCCGGACGCGATCACGGGCACCGATACATTTTCAGCGATCAGCGCCGTCAGCTCATTGTCGTAACCGGCTTTGGTCCCGTCGCAGTCCATGCTGGTCAGCAGGATCTCCCCCGCTCCCAGCCGGTCCGCCTCCATGGCCCACTCCACCGCGTCCAGCCCGGTGTCGATGCGGCCGCCGTTCTTATACACGTTCCAGCCGGAACCGTCCTCACGGCGTCTGGCATCGATCGCCACCACCACGCACTGCCGTCCGAATTTGTCCGCGGCGTCGCTGATCAGCCGCGGCGTATTGATGGCCGAGGAATTGACGGAGATCTTATCCGCGCCTTCCCGCAGGAGCCGCCGGAAATCTTCCACCGTGCGGATGCCTCCGCCCACCGTGAACGGAATGAACACCGTCTCCGCCACCCGGCGCACCATATCCACCACCGTATCCCGGGCGTCAGAGGAAGCCGTGATATCCAGGAATACCAGTTCATCGGCCCCCGCCTTATCATAGGCGGCGCCGGTCTCCACCGGATCCCCGGCGTCACGCAGATTTACAAAATTCACGCCCTTCACCACGCGTCCGTTATGGACGTCCAGGCATGGAATGATACGTTTCGTATGCATGCTTGTTTCCTCTTGGCAGCAGTTTTTCGTTCCACTGCTGTTTATGGTTCTTCATTCTATCGTCATGTACAAAGCTTCATTCCGACGTCTTCCCCAAACCGCTTGCGGGAATCATCACATCCGAAGGAAATTCCGCAGGATCTTAAGCCCCACGTCCCCGCTCTTCTCCGGATGGAACTGGCAGGCGCACACATTGCCCCGCTCCACCGCCGCGTGGATGCGGACGCCGTACTCCGCGGACGCCGCCACGATGTCCTCATCCTCCGCCTTCAGATAATATGAATGGACGAAATACACAAAGCTCCCCTGGGGGATCCCCGCGAAAAGCCTGCTGCCCTCCGTAATCTCCAGCGAATTCCAGCCCATATGAGGAATCTTAAGCCCCGCGCCGTCCGGAATCCGCAGGATATGTCCCTTAAACACGCCAAGGCCCTCCGCTTCCGGACTCTCCTCGCTGCCCTCAAAAAGCAGCTGAAGTCCCAGGCAGATCCCCAAAAACGGCTTGCCGGAGGCAGCCGCTTCCCGGATCACATCCGTCAGGCCGTACCCGGAAAGCTTCTCCATGGCGTCGCCGAAAGCGCCTACGCCCGGCAGGATCACCCGGTCCGCTCCCAGGATCCGGTCACGGTCCCTGGTCACGAAAGGCTCCTCGCCCAGCGCCTCCAGCGCCTTCGCCACACTTCTTAAATTCCCCGCGTCATAATCGATGATCGCCGTCACAGCTTTGAATTCCCTTCCGTCAGATTATGGATACCCCACGATTGTAGCAGAAAAGCGTGAAAAAAACAAGTGGTCTCCACGCGGAAACCACCTGCCTTATGTCTGACTTATGTCTGAGCGCCGGAACATATCCTGCCTTAGCCTGTCCCGCAGCATATGCCTGTCCTGCTGTTCCTCCGCAGCACAGATGACCGGCATTCAGATCTTCCTGAGATATATCAGTTCGCTGACGAAATCGCCTTTCCTCGGCGGAACCAGAAGCCCTGCGTTCATCAGGAGGCGGCCGCTGTAAACGCTCCCTTTCTTTTTGTTTGTACCGTCTTCCCGGACTGCCTTCGCGTCTGCTCCAGCTTCCGCTGTCTCGTCGGAACTTGCTCCTGCCGCTCCCGCTGCTCCGACCTTCTCACGCGCTTCGCCGGTATACTCTTCCACCACGTAATCCGCCCCCGGATCCAGACCTTTTAAGCGTATCCGCCGGCTGTGTCGGTTCGGCTTTCCAAGCACCTGAACGAACGTGACCAGCGCCTCCGACTGATCCTTCGCCACCACCTGCCAGCAATCCAGCACATGGTTTTCCGCCCAGGACGCGATCCGGTAGTAATCGCCTTCCCGGTTCAGGTCCGCGAACCGGTGGTACATCGCCACCTGGCTTTCGATCTCTTCCCGGTCCGCCTCGGAGATCTTCGTGATATCCAGCTCATACCCAAATGTCCCCGCCAGCGCCACATGGCCTCTGGTCTTAAACGGCGTCGTCCGCCCTACCGCGTGGTTCGGGCAGTCGCTGACATGGGCCCCCATGGTGCCCAGCGGATAGAGCATGGCCGTGCCCTCCTGGATCTCCAGCCGCTCCACGGCGTCCGTGTCGTCGGAGCACCAGATCTGCGGACTGTAATAGAGCATGCCCGGATCGAACCTGGCGCCGCCTCCGCAGCAGTTCTCCAGCAGAAGGTCCGGGAACTCCTTAAGAAGCCTCTCCTGCAGCTCATAGATCCCAAGCGTGAACCGGTGGGCCAGCTCGCCCTGCTGATCGCCCGCGAGATAAGAACTTCCCGAATCAGTCAGCTGCCGGTTGGAATCCCATTTCACATAAGAAATGTCCGCACTGTGCAGGATCCTCGCCACGCAGCCATAGACATACTCCCGCACCTCCGGCCGGGACAGATCCAGCACATACTGGGCCCGGCTCTGGGTCAGCGTACGCCCCGGAAGCTGCATCGCCCAGTCCGGGTGCTGCCGGGACAGATCCGAATCCGGCGAGATCATCTCCGGCTCGAACCAGATGCCAAACTTCAGGCCCTCGGCTTTCACCCGATCCACCAGTTCCTTTAAGCTGCATCCCAGCTTCTCCTCGTTCACGACCCAGTCGCCCAGGGAGCAGTTGTCCGAATCCCTCTTCCCGAACCAGCCGTCGTCCATGACCAGCATCTCGATGCCACGCTTCTTCGCCTCCCGGGCGATATCCACCAGCTTGTCCGCGTTGAATTTAAAATATGTCGCCTCCCAGTTGTTGATCAGGATCGGGCGCTGCTTATGCAGGTACGGACTGCGGATCAGGTGGTTCCGGTACAGATCGTGGAGGGTGCGGGTCATTTTCCCGAGGCCTTCGTCGGAGTAGACACAGACCACCTCCGGCGCCGTGAAGGTCTCTCCGGGCCGCAGCGCCCACTCAAAGCCCTCCGGATTGATGCCCATCATCATGCGCAGGCTGCCGAACTGGTTCAGCTCCGCCTCCGCCGTGAAGTTGCCGGAGTAAATGAAATGCATGGCGTACACGTCGCCCCGATCCTGCCCGGCGTCCCGGTCCATCACCGCGATAAACGGATGGTCCTGATGCCCTGACTCGCCGCGGAAGGACGACACCATCTGCCGCCCCAGCGTCACCGGCCGCCGGTTCATATGCCGCTCTCTGGCCCAGGAGCCGTGAAGCGTCAGCATGTCCATGCCGGAATCGGAGCCCGAACCGATCCCCGCGCCGCCGCAGCCGCGTCCTGCCAGACCGCCGCACAGGTTCCGGTCGCTCAGATCCATATCGAAGCTGGCGCTTAAGACCTTCTCCACATAGATCGTGGAACCGCTCTCATTGACCAGTTCCGCGCTCCGGATCACGGCGCGGCTGTCGTCGAAAATGCTGTAGCGCAATATAACCTTTAAACCTATAACCTCATCCCGCAGGTCGATTTCCAGGGTCTGGCCGCCTGCGGCGCCACAGAACGTAGCCGGAAGTCCGGGAAGCCCCGGCTTTCCGTCCAGAATCCGGTATCCCGCGTAATGCAGCTCACACCCGCGGTAACCCGCCTCCGTCCGCACCCGCAGACTGCTCTGCCGGTAGTCGCCCACGCCCCACGCGGCGTACTCCGTCGGAAATGTATCCGCGAAGGAACATTTCTCCCGCAAATTCGCCGACGGCACGAAAGGCGATTCGCCGGTGCGCATCAGATATCCGCAGCGGTCGTCGTCCAGCCGCTTCCCGAAATACACATGACCCACATAGTTGTCATCCGCGATCCCGATGACATACTCCACATCGCCGGCCGAAAGCCGGAACAGCTTCTGATCCTCAATAAACTGAATACCCATTCTCTGATCTCTCCTTTTCCAACTGCATTCCCACCGATATGCTCCGCTCCCGTCCGGATGCGCGCACATCAATGGTCAAACGTAAACCAGTCAAATTCCGCTTCCCCGCCGCCGGTAAATTCAAAATACACCGCGTGCTTTCCGACGATCCCGGCCGTCACAGGCGCCGAATACTCCGCCATATCTCCCGGCCGGACCGCCAGCTCCGCGACCACCCGGCCGCGCCAGCTGTCAAGACGCACTCGGACTGTCATGGAGTTTGCGGCAGCGTCTGTAATCGGCCCTGCAGCCGTTTCAGTACCATTTCCTGACTCCTCAGTCTTCGTCTGCCCCGCGGCGTCCGCCCGCTGCGCTTCATCTTTCGCGGCAGCGGCCGCCTTCACCGCCGCCCGCACCGTCACGCTCTTCGGCGGTACCGTACCAAACTGCAGATACCGGAAGCCCGCCGTCGTCCCATCCGCGATACCGACAATCGGCGCGGAAACGCCTTCCGTCTGCTCATAGACCGGTTTGATATACGCCTGATAAAGCGGACTTAAATGGCAGGCGTACCCCGCGGAAATGATCCTGTACGCGTCAAGGCCGTTGATATGCCCTCCCTGCGAAGTCATTTCCACCGGCTTCGAACCGACCGGCTCGCCGCCCACATAGGTAATGTCGCCGATGTAGACCCTGCCGTCCTTCCCCATGGCCACGTCCACCGGCTCCAGCATTCCCTGCCGGGCGAACTCGTCCGTCCCGGTGTGGCGGTGGTAAAAGACGTACCATTTCCCATTGATCTCAATGATCGAGCCGTGGTTGTTGCCCCAGCGATAGGTCTGCTGCCCGGTCCCGTCGGGAAGCCGCAGGATCTCGCCGCCATTGAAGCTGATGTCGCCGCCTTCTTTAAAGCCTTCCAGCGGGGAATCGCTGTATTTGTAGGACAGGAACCCATTGCACGGCCCGTAGACTCCAAGCTCGGGAACCGGCGTGACATAGCGTTTGGAATAAATGTAGACGTATTTGCCCATCACCTTCCGGGGACTGGACGCCTCGAAAAACGCGTCCCGCGTGTCAAGTCCGATTTCATTGTTCTTCTGATTCCAGCCGTCGGGCGTATGGCCCATGGGATCGGCGCGGAACGTGCCTTCTTTGATCGTCGCCATGTCGTCGTTCAGCTCCGCGCAGAAGCAGCGGCAGAAGCCCCAGTAAGCATAGACCCGCCCGTCGTCGTCCACCAGGACGCCGGGGTCGAAGCCCAGCTGGGTAAGGACCGGATTCTCAAACGGCCCCGCCGGATCCTTCGACGACGCCACCATGATCCGACTGCCGTGATCCTCCGCCGCGTAGAGATAGAAGGTGTCGCCCTTCTGCACCACGTCCGGCGCGAACAGCGTAGAGCCGTCCGTAGCGGTATAGCAGACGCCGTGGCAGATCCAGTCCGTCAGGTCGTCCGCCGGCGCGCTCCAGACCACCTGATCCGGTCCGCAGTAGGCCGTCCTTAAAGTATCGTGGGATCCGTACACATAGACCCGCGTTTCACCCCTGTATGTAAATACCCGCGGTTCGCCGTCCGGGACATGCTCCCAGAGCGGCATGTAAGGGTTCGCAGATGTGATTCGTTGCTTCATAAAAATGTCCTCCTGAACTTATCTGATTATGTGATTTCACGTCTCTTCGACGCACGTTCAAAACATGCATTTTCTGTGCACAAACGCACGCAAACATACGTTAAAATTCTATCATATTGCACCATGGCTTGCAAGCGATATCACATAAAATCACATATCAAAAGCGCAATGATTGCGCATTGATCACGCAATAAATCGCTATACAGAATCAGGCGAAGCATGGTATGATAACGCTGATTTATTTTCATTCCGAAATATCCGGAATACAGCACGGTAAATAGCGCAGAAAGGAACGCAAACGATGAAAAATACACATACCATCCTTCTGATGTCCGCCATCTTACTCTGCCTGCCGGGCCTGAGCGCCTGTCAGAGAGCCGGCAGTTCCGGCCGGTCAGAGACAGCCGCAAGCCGGGAAGAATCTCAGGCAGAAACTCATGCCGAAGTCTCAGGGACAGCTTCGGCCGACATACAGACCGGGATTTCTGAAGAAACTCTGGCTGACACGCAGACCGGCGTCCCGGAGAATTCCGCGGCCGCACAGCCTGTCGTTCAGGAAACAACGGATCCGGAAAGCCCGCCAGAACAGGAAACTCCGGCAGACGACGCTTATGCCTCCCTCTTTGACGGCATCACGCTCGCCAAGAGCTACAAGGGCCTCGACGACGCCAACCCGCTGATGACCCAGCGCTTCGGCGCGGACCCCTTCGCGATGGTCTGCGGGGACCGGGTGTATTTCTATATGACGGCGGACTCTTTCGAATATAATGTCAATAAGGAGATCGTGGAAAATACCTACGGCACGATCCGCAGCATCAATGTGATCTCCACCGCCGATATGATCAATTTCACTGACCACGGTTCGATCCGTGTCGCCGGTCCGACAGGCGCCGCCAAATGGGCCCACAATTCCTGGGCCCCGGCCGCCGCATGGAAGGAGATCGACGGCAAGGCGAAATTCTTCCTCTATTTCGCCGACGCCGGCGGCGGCATCGGCGTGCTCACCGCCGACAGCCCCACCGGTCCGTTTACGGATCCTCTGGGCCAGGGTCTGATCACCCGGCAGACCCCCAACTGCGCGGACGTTCTCTGGCTCTTTGACCCCGCCGTGCTGGTGAACGACGACGGTACGGCTTATCTGTATTTCGGCGGCGGCGTCCCCGAAGGGAAAGCGGCCGATCCGGGAACCGGCCGTGTCGTGCAGCTCGGCGGCGACATGATCAGCCTGGCGGGCGACCCCATTGCCATCGACGCCCCGTATCTCTTCGAAGATTCCGGCATCCACAAATATAACGGCAAATATTATTACACCTACTGCTCCAACTGGCAGGTAGACGCGGAAGGCACCGCCCGCTACGGCTTCCACAACGCCGAGATCGTCAGCCTCGAAAGCGACAACCCCATGGGGCCGTTCACAATGAAGGAGACGATCCTGGAAAATCCCGGCAAATATTTCGGCCTGTATGGAAATAACCACCACTGCGTTTTCCAGTTTAAAGACCGATGGTACATCACCTACCACGCCAGGACGCTTGAAAAGGCCATGGGCGTCGAACACGGCTACCGCTCCACCCATGTCAACCAGTTTACCATGGGGGAGGACGGCACGATCGGGAAAATCCACCAGTCGCTCCGCGGCCGTCAGCAGCTGTCGTATGTGGATCCCTACGAAATAAACCGGGCCGCGTGCATGGCCGTCGCGGCCGGCATCGACTGCGTCCCCGCCAATGAAGAAGCCAAAGAATGCGGCTCCGGCGACATGGCCCTGGGCGGCATCGAT
>CANQGA010000130.1 GCA_947600145.1 uncultured Lachnospiraceae bacterium
CCTTTCTGCATGGAAATGCGGATCGGGAGTTGATTGTCCCAGATCAACGCACGTTTTTGAGAAGCTTTGGCGCATCGTTAAAATGATGGAAAGGGTGAGAAAATATATGAAAAGAATCGTTTCCGGCATTTTTGCGGCTCTGGTAGGATGTCTTTGCCTTGCTTCCTGTGCCAAAAATACACCCGCTGAATCCTATCCGGATACGCAGGAAACGCCTGTTGCAAGTACTGCGGCAGGAACCTCCGAAGCTGAAATACAGACGTGGCCTGAGAGCTTTGAACCGACAGATACAAAGGAGGCGTCCACATTGCCTTACGATGGGATTTATCCGCAGCACGAACCCTACGGAACCGGAATCGGCGCCATGCCGGGGCGCGTGGTCTGGGCTTACAACCCGGAGAGCGTTAACTGGGACGGAAATGGCTACTGGTGGGAACCCCGCCACTTCGACGAGAGCGTCATCTTGAATATGGTCAATGACTCCATTGCCTCTCTGGGCGGAAAAGATACCGCCCGGGATGGCTGGGCGGCGCTGTTTGCCGCGAACAACAGCGCCCGCGGCAGAACTGGCGGGTATAAAGCTGGCGAAAAAATAGCGATCAAAGCCAACATCAACGGCTCCGCCGTCTATGACGATGATACCTCCGGCAAAACAAAAATGAGCTACACGAACCCCGTTCTGCTGAAGACCTTGCTCATATCACTGGTAAGGGAAGCTGGTGTCGCGCCGGAGGACATCACTGTCTATGATGTGTCCCGGCTATTCCCGGACTACATGGTAGAGATGTGTACCGAAGGAGAATTGAAACGCGTCCGCTTTGTGGACCGGGATACCGGAGTGGCGGACGAGTCCGTCCCCATTGTCTGGTCGCATGAGTTCAGCGGAAAGGTCAACTACCTCCCCACTTGTGTAACCGAGGCAGCGTATGTCATCAATCTGGCAAATCTCAAAGGACACAGCTACGGAATCACGCTGTGCGGCAAGAACCACTTTGGTTCCTTCCTAAACGGCAACACCATGCGCCCGCCGGAAGGCGCAAACCTTCACGGGTGGCTCACCCGAAACGAGATGGGAATTTACAGCCCTCTTGTTGACCTTATGGCAAACGCTGACCTTGGCGGTAAAACAGTACTGTATATGCTGGACGCCTTGATTTGCGCCCCCAGCGAGGGGGCGTCCATCACCGGAGACAATTCCAGATGGCAGCAGTCACCCTTTAACGGAGATTACACCTCCAGCGTGTTTGTCTCTCAGGATCCGGTCGCCATTGACTCGGTCGGCGCGGACTTTCTGATGAACGAGCCGACAGTCACCGCGAACAACGGGGCACTGCGCGGCAATCCCACCGTAGAAAACTATCTGCATGAGGCAGGACTCGTCGGAAACGCGCCGTCCGGCACGATCTACACGGACAGTCAGGGGCATACAGTCACAAACCTGGGTGTCCATGAACACTGGTGCAGCTCCACGGAAAAGTTATATAGCCGTAATCTCGGAAAAAGCGAAGGGATCGAACTCATTCAAATGTACGAACGCGTCTCTTCTTTAGCGCCCAGCTTTCCAAGCAGCTCATACAGAATCCCATAAAGAAGCTGCGCCTTTTCCGGATCCAGATCCACGCAGGCAGCCAGACGCTGCGGAACGGTCAGCGCCTTTTCGCGCAGGGCCGTTCCGGCGTCAGTGATCGTAACGATAAGATCGCGCTCGTCTTCCGTCGAACGCCGCCTTGAGACATACCCCTTCTCCTCCAGCCGCTTAAAAAGCGGCGTCAGCGTGCTGGAATCGAGATACAGGTAACTTCCGACCTCCTTCACCCGCAGCTCCTTATGCTCCCACATCACCATCATGGTAATATACTGCGTATACGTGAGGTCAAGTTCATCCAGATAAGGCTTATACGCTTTCACGATCTCCTTCGCGCAGGCGTACAGGGGAAAACAGATTTGATTTTCAAGCTTCAGCGGGTCGAACTGGTCAGTCATTACACGACGCCTCCCAATGCTTCTTCCACCTTTTCTTTTACTTTATCAAGGGACTCCGTCGGCTCAAAACGGGCGGCGATCCCGCCATTACGATCGATCAGGAATTTAGTGAAATTCCACTTGATATTGCCGTTGTTCCTGTAATCCCTGTCCATCTTCCTGGCAATCCCCTTCATCATCAGGCCTATCGGACCGGAGAATCCCGCAAATGCGGTGTTCTCCGTCAGGTACTTATAGAGCGGAATCGCGTGCTCGCCGTTGACGTCGATCTTGGCGAACTGCGGAAAGGTGATGCCGAACCGCCCGGTGCAGAAGGAATGGATCTCCTCGTCGCTGCCCGGCGCCTGTTCTCCGAACTGGTTGCATGGAAAATTGAAGCCGTATGGCGACGGACGCTTTGATTTTTCACTAATTACAGAGAACTTTTGCCCCAAAAGTGGTCTTTAATCTGGCGATAAAGTGGTAACTCCATTGCAACTATAAAATCAGTCCGCAAAGAAACATATTATTGTTGTAAAATCCGGTAATAGATAAGCCGCCAGCGGGAAAACCATTACAGGAAAATCTAATGTACTCAAACAAGTAATTGTTATAGCAATAATTATATATTAAGTCATAAAAATGACGATTATAGAGAGATGGAAACTCTTATCGAACAGTAATCTTCACAAGTGTTTCAAGATAATCCTTGTTTTCTTGTCTGCTTTTCTTTTTGTAACCTAACTTATCACAAATATACTCGATTTTTTGTGCAAAAATATCTTCGTTTAATTTCGACATATATAGCTCTCCACTTGTATCCCTTAAACTTGTATGCCACTGTTGTTCATCGTCCAGAGGATGTTCTGGCCTAAAATCATAAATATTAAATATTTTATGTTCAATTTGAGTAATCCAGGCTGCTCCGACTTCAGTTAAAGCACCCCATGATTTTTTAGTATTATGACTAGTTACGAATATGACATACATTTTTTGAGTGGAATAGCTATCTACAAAGAAATCTCTAAGGTAATCGTAGATACCACTTTTCCCAACATCGCCCTCAGGGATTCGCGATACTTCATCGTCGCAGTTAGTATATATTATATCTTCTGGAGGCACATTGTTAAAAACTAGCATATTATATACAATATCCGCTAAATCTTTATCGGGATATGTCTGACTAATTAGTATTTTCTTTTTTTGAGAGTCTATTATACTCTTGATTCCCATATCAGGGCTATTTGTATTGATTTCCTCTGATAAAATAGCCTCAACATCACCAGCTTGATCTGCCGAAATTCCTAATTTAGAGGAAATTTTTTGAGCCGCTTTTTTAGCGGTGTTTTTCCTAAATGTATCGACTGACCGGCGAAATGATGCCTCATTTTGTCGTTGATGCTCCAACTTCTGTTCTTCCTTTTTCTTTTTTCCCAAAGAAACAAATATATCGCGTTTTTTCAAAATCTCTGGCAATAATATTTTCCGCACGTAATCTAACACAGCTTGGTATCGAGGATCGTCGGTTTTATATCCCTGCCGATTACTTAGTGCCATATCAGGGAGTTCTGTCAATTCAAATATGTCTACATGAAGTTGGCCAACCACATATACTTCAGGCAGTTTGTTTTGTCCGACAACCGGAAGAATATTAAATTCCCCCATCTTTTGATTTGCATATAAGGATATGAAATTGTCTGGGAAATCTGTTAATTCAGCCTTACGTCCTCGCGTAGATTTGTATGTTCCAATCCACCCCTTTATTTCAACATTATACGTATGTTCATCATCGCTAGTGTCCCTCATACTTATTGGGATAGCAGTCAATGGCTTATTTTCCCTAAGTTCATCTATTTTGCCTTGAAATGGAGTTGAAAAATAACTATTCAGGTATATAAACTCATCTCCTAGAGTTATAAGGGTAGACAGTTCAGAGATCATCTCTTTATCAAAGTCTTCAACAACCTCCTCCTCATTGCCTCGAATAAGATGGATCCTAAAATCTTTATTAACCAATGGAAAGATTTTAAGCAAATTCCGTTTGATAGCTTTTAGCGAACTATGTAATCTATACTGAGGTTTTTGCATAACGACAGCAGTACCATTACCAGATACTTTTTCAAAGAATACCTGATCGTCCGAAATTGCGTTGAGTAGATTACTATCGTTAATATGACGTGATAGAATGAAACCAGATTTTTCTCCTTCACAAATTGTTTTTATCAAAACATTTTCAGATACCGAAAGGGCTGCTAGTTTTCCTACTCCTTTCCTGCCCATTTTCTTTCTTTTTAATGTGGTAAACGATTCTTCATCCGTGGTTCGGGAGACTGCTGCAACGTTAAGATATTTTTGAATATCCCCCTGCGCATAGGACATTCCATTCCCATCGTCTTCAACCGTAATGTCATCTTTGTTTGCAATTATATACACGTTATGCGCGTCTGCATCATATGCATTCGCAATGAGTTCAGCTAAAACATAGTAGATATTTGTATATAGACTTGGGCCAAGTAATTCTAAAATTCGAGGATCTATATTAAGTTTATATTCCTTTTTATCCATTTGTGTCCTTAACCTTCTTTCTCTCTTTAGGTAAACTAGACATTATGCTTTGCCCTATTATTTCTCCTAGCCGCGGTGGAACTGCATTACCGATATGCCGGGCAATTTTTCTTATCTGAATTGCTTCCCCTTGCGGAACAAATTGGTAATCAGGAGGAAATGATTGCAATATCGCTCCTTCACGCAAGGTTAAAGCTCTATCTTGTTCTGGATGCCCAAATCTTCCTGTCCCGTATCCTATAAATTGCGTTGTTATTGTTGGAGACAATTCATCCCATCTCATACGCCCATAAACAGATGCATATGATTTTCCTTTTTCTGTTTGATGACATTTTAGTTTTAATGCGTCTGGCCAATCCCGCCATGTTCCTCCTGGAACGGAGTGTTGAATCCTTTGCATATTTTTTTCTGACAAGGCTGAAGCAATATGTAGTGGATCAATATTGTTTTCTTCGCCTGCACTAATGCGCGGGAGCATACCTATAGCGTCTTTTACAGTTACATAAGTTCCATGTGTTGGTGGTAAAAGAACAACTTCGTTTTTACGCCGCGATGCAAGTAAAATTAATCGTTTGCGGCGTTGTGGCACACCATAATCTGCAACATTAACGATTTGATAGTTAACAGTATAGCCTTCTGATTTTAGCGTATTTACAAAATCATCAAAAACTGTTTCGTTTTTTATTTCGGGCACATTTTCCATCGAAACGATATGAGGACGCGCTTCTTTTACAAGACGACTAAATTGGTATAAGAGCTTCCAATCTTTGTGCCTTGATCGATGTTGTTTATCTTTTTGGTGGCTTGAAAATGGTTGGCACGGTGCGCAGCCAACTAAAATCTTTATATCAGCCCCGCGAAGTAAAGTTTTAATTTCTTTTCCAGTGACTTCTTCTATATTTTCCTTAATGAATTGACAATGATTATTGCGTGTATATGCGTACTCACAAGAGCCATCAATATCAATTCCTCCAATAACAGGTATTCCTGCCTTTTGGAGCCCAAAAGTTAGGCCACCGACACCACAAAAAAGGTCAACCGCTTTTATTTCCATCTTGACGTTTCCTCCAATAAGCAAATCAGAGTTAACGCATTATCGTTTGAATCCTCTCAATCAATGCGTTCTCATTTTTATTTTTCAGCTCGCACTCCCATATCCTCAGCACTGTCCAACCACGTGCCTCAAACATAGCCGTTACCTCTTGGTCATGCTTTATGTTGCGTTCCCGCTTTTTCTGCCAATACTCTTTATGATCCGCAGGGCGTGTGTTGCGGCAATCATGCCCGTGCCAAAAGCAGCCGTCTACAAAAACCGCAATTTTATGCTCTAGAAATACAAAATCAGGATGTCCTTTTACGGGATAATTCCGTTTCCAACCTGTAATTCCATTTTCTTTAAATATTTCGATCAGACGAAGCTCTGTGGATTTGTTATTCTTCGACTTGACTTTCCGCATAATATCAGTTCGTTTTTCTCTATCGAAAATATCTGACATAGCTAATCACCTTGCCTCAAACTCAATGCGTAGGCTTGGGTCAGTTTCTTTTTCATGAACAATTCGGTTATAGTTTTCAATGATCGTCCCTAATGTAGCATTTTGTCTGCTTTCATCAAAAAGGCTGCGTTCATGAACATTTGAGGATAAAAATTGTTGAATATCCCACACTTCAATGCGACCCTCAAGACCTGCATCTTCTATCTGACTCAGTGCTGTCTGGACTCTCTCAAAAATTGTAATTATTACCGGTCTGTATCCGTTATCAATATTTGCTTTACACTTATTAATCAAGAGATCTCCTACAGATGTTGTGCAGTGTATAATTGTTTTCTTGATTACAAAATCTCCGCTACGAGCGGTAGGTGCATCAGCAACCGAAGCACCATGGATTTCAAATGAACCTTCAGGGAGAATTAAGCAAAGCTTAGCAGCAACTAGATGCTGAAGAACAGTTCCCAGGTATTGTGTTCCGGGATTCTGTCTCTGCCGTTTTTTCGCCTGGTCAAATAGCTCGTCTAGATTAGCACCAATTGTTTTTGAGGTATCAGCAGTCAAAGTAAATGGTTGATTTCTGAAATACTCTCGCACCTGTTCCGCCCAGAAATCTTCAACAACTTCAAAATTTATAAACTCTTCGGCATTCCATGCATTCAGAAAATCGACATACTTTACCATCAAGCCCATACTTCCTCTGCTTGTCCTGCCGCCTTCTGAAGATAGCTGTTGAAAAATACCGTGCTCTTTCAAAATTTTTTTGAGATTTCCACCGCCTAATCCAGCGACTTGGCCTTCCTTTTCTGTTTTAAAATCGCTCGAATCAAGCGGAAATTCTTTTTCTCTTGCCATACGTGTAAACTGAACAACAACGGAAAGTGAACCTTTTGTGACAATGTTATTTTCTGACTGAAATAATTTCAGCCGTTCTTCTGCATTAATCATCATAGACAGCCTCCGCAAGTTTTGTTAAGAATCTTTCGCCGATAAAATGAGCTACAGGCATAGCTACCGCATCACCCATTGCCTTATATCCATCATTATAGCTTCCGGGAAGAATGAAGCTATCTGGAGCGCCCATCAAACGAGCAGCTTCCCGTACTGTCAAAAGTCTGGCATGGACTTCATCACCTTTTTTGACAACCAAATATTGCTTGCTGCTACCACCCTCTGGTGTCCGTAAGCATCCAGCAATACCATCAAAGCGCAATTCGAGTTGCTGTTCACCGTGACGTGTTCTACGGTAACCCGTAGCGTAAACGACCTCATGCTCAGCAAGTTTTTCTTGATGGCGTTTTGGAATGAGTTTTAAAACATAATCTTTATCAAACGGAACATCCTTTTCGATAACGTCTCTCAAAGTGTTGTATCGACGCGGCGGCTTCTCTGTTTTCCACCATATCCATCTGGGTAAAGAGCTTCCTAAATCAGAAGCTGCTTTATTGTGTAGCCAGCACGGACTATCTCCAACCAGTTCTAAAGGGATATTACACCCATTTTGCACTGCAATAATAAATACTCTTGGCCGGGATTGCGGAACAAAATGGGAGGCATTCAAAACAATTGCACCGCAATCATAGCCGCGTTCTACAAGCGCCATATGAAGAACACGATAGTTATCGCCTCCATTAGTAGAGAGCAATCCAGTCACATTTTCCAGTAGCAGAATTTTGGGCTTATATTCAATTTCATCAAGAATACGCAGCCACTCCCATACAAGACCACTCCGTGAGGCATGGATTCCCCCCAGAGAACCGGCTAAGGACAAATCCTGACAAGGGAAGCTTGCCCATGACAAATGGGCGAAAGGTAAATCTTTTCCACAAATATTTTTTATATCATCAAGCACAAAGTAGTCGTCGCCAAAGTTCGCCTCATAAACCGCAGTCTTTTGTTCACTAATGTCATTAGCCCATATCGGTGCGAACATTCCTTTTAACCCATACGCCACAAGCCCACTACCTGCAAAAAATTCATGCATTGTCCATGGTGCGGGGGCAAGATCAATATTCTTTTCATAAAGAGTCGTTTGAATCATGGTTGTCTCCTTTTGCCCAGTGTGTAGCATGCTTGTTATTTGTCGGTTTTTCTGCATTTTCTGGAATAATCCAAACGCGACTCATACGTGTTGCGCCTATAACCTTATTTGCTTTACACAGAATCTGCACTTGACGAGGAGTGACACCCCATTTTTTCGCAGTTTCTTGAGCAGTCATATATCCATTCATCAACAGCACCTCAATCATATTTTACATATAGTCACAATACCTCGCTATCATTATATTCGTTTGAACGAAATTATTCAAGTTTTTTCAATATCGAGATAATTGCCTTTTCTCTCTATTCGTCATGCGAATGATGACAGGAAATATCTTTATGACATATTGGCAATAAAAAAAGAAACGAGCAGCCCGCTTAAGTGAAAACACTGTACGGTAAAAACCCATTTCTTATTATCAATAATAAGCTCTATTTCCCGTATTGTCAATCCCTGATTTTAATTTTTCAATGGAAATTTCACACTCAAAATTCAAGTATTCATTCCATACAGAAAAAACTCCGAAGGAAATCTGTCTTTCCCCTCGGAGTCCTTTCATCATATCACATATTTATGTTCCCCCGGCCCGGCTATGCGCCTGGTTCCGTCCGGAAGCAAAACCTCCGCCTCCAGATTGGCCGGAAGTTTTACCCGAAGCGTCCATTCTTCGCCGCGATAACTCCACTCGCTTTCGATCCGCCCCGCAGGCGAGTCAAAGCAGGCGCGGGCTTGGGTAAGAAGCGGATGCGGCGCAGGCGCGATCACCGTTTTCTCGTCGTTGTAGCGGATCCCGCAGACGCCAGAGATCAGCCACCCGGAAATCGCCCCGTAGGAATAATGGTTCTGCGACGCCTGACCGTCCCA
>CANQGA010000131.1 GCA_947600145.1 uncultured Lachnospiraceae bacterium
CAATTACTGCGGTATTGCAAACAGCAATAATCTCGGCGGGTCTAAAACAGATAACAGCATTGCACTGGAAATCGGCGCATTGTGCATGAGGTATACTGATGCACCTGCTGATTTAAAGACTTTGCTGACAAGAGAAAGATGCACCGAGGGCATGAAAAAATACCTTGAGGATTTCGAGGATGGTATGCTGGTTAAGTTGGCATCTGAAGTCGGTGATAACGGACAGTATATTAATGTCCTTCGGAGTAAATTTGATGCTGATGCGGCGAACTGGGTATGGAATGTCGATACCGCAGAGCAGAAAATCAAGGAAGTTATTCTGGAATACAGAATCATTGTTGAGAGCAATAAGGTAATCGCAAAAAACATATCCTTTGCAAACACCATCAGAGAATGGTGCGACAAGTGTAACTATATTCGGATTTCTTTCGCATTAGCCAAGAATCATTTTGGCGGACTCGAACCGTTTATGGAGATGCTTCACAATATGATGAAGGCCGGAACATTGCTTGATTCTCAGAAGCAGAAATTCCTCGATCTTCTTATTGCGAACGAAGAGGCATTTAGTCAGTTCTACAACAATCAGGTAGATCTGTTTAAGACAGTGTGCGCATATTACATAGAAGGATTGACTGAGGAAGAAATCAGGGCGTTTTATCAGACGATTCCTTTCGGGACCTTCACTATGGATAAAACAGCATATACCAATACAGTAGATGCAAAAGCAAATGAGTACCGCAGTTCCCTTGGAAATGAACAGCTGAAGAAACTTTGGTTGGAAAAGACAAAATCGACTTCTCCGAGAGAATGGTCAAGAAAGCATCTTATGCCGATACTGTGCCTTGTGCCGGATAATGAGGTACAACAGGCACGGTTTGCTTTCGGGACTTTGAATAAGAATCATCCTGACGGAACCGCCATTGAAAAAGCCAAGGAGTATCTTGAGAAGGCCTCGTTCTATGAGCTGCTGGAAGATTACTCAGTTCTTGACAGGATTTTTACGGAGACAATAATTAAAGGCTTTGCGGTAATGCTGACGGATGTGGAAGAAGTAAAACACTATTTGGATAGCCGGATTTCAGCCGATCCATATGATTGGTTCGGTCTGCCAGAAGTAGAAAAGAAGCTTCAGCAAATGGCTGAGGCCAAATACAACCAAGGCGGATCTGCAAAGGCACTTGAAAAGATCGATAATATGGATGTTGAAGACGTGAAGCGTTATCTGAAGGAACTGATCAAGGATAATATGACAGTTGGTATGGAGATTATCAAGGGTAATTGAGGTGATTCAGAATGGATTTAGCTGAATGCAAAAAGAAAATAAATAGGTTTCTGTCGAAGGATAATGTTCAGCCTTTGATTGTGGATGTGCAGAATCATAAGGATTGGAACGATTTGATGGTGCACTATAATGTTGGAACTAACATTGTTATAAAGGTATCGGATTATTGCAAAAAAGATGAATTCCCACAAATAGACAGACTCTTTCATGATTTAGAAACAATGGGCGGAACATCGTTTGTCACCGGCTTGACTTCGTTTCTGAAGCTTCGCGGCGAGCAGGAACTGCGGAAGGTTATCAGCGAGATTCTTTCCATGACCACGGCGGGGCATGTGGTTGTTGTAACCTACCAATGCCACAGATACATGGATTTCAAAGATCCTCGCTTGCAGATGCGCATTGCCGTCCTTGAGGGGGAGGAACAAACAACACCGGAAATTTACCTTTCCGCACCGGGATTGTCACTTAAAGGCGTCCCAACAATTAACGGGATAGATTCGCTTTCTGTTTCGGTTGAAAGCACATCTGCTGATAAACTTATAGTTTTTACCAGCAAGGAGAAGGCTGATTATCCAAAGGCATTGTATCGCATCGTTGGATTGTCCAAAGCGTATGATGCCCTGTTGCAGAAAGATTCGAAAACTTCCGAACTGAGCGAGTCTATTGGTACAGATGAACAGTGGAAGTATGCGCTGGGGTTATTTGAAAAAAGACCGGATTGGATTGCCGTCATTGACGGTGAATTCGGCAATCACATGACACTGGAAATCCATGTGCAGAATTATAACAGGATGGCCTCTGATCGTTCATGGTTATATTTTGTTGGATTAAAACTGTTTGGAGCAAAAAATAACTGGTGTCTTAATTATGCGTCCACGAGATCGTCAAGTTCGCGCGAACTGATTTCCAATGTGTATCGTGGTATTTTAAACAAAAATGTCAAAGATGCCGATTTCTGGGATTGTTATGAAAGTCGCAAGATGCTTCTTAATCAGATGGGAAATCCGTCAGCAGAGCTTACGTCATACTGTAAGGTAGTAGTCGGCAAAGGAAAAAATGCCATTTATTATTTGACGGATAATACCGAGCAGGAAAAAGAAGTTATTTTTACATTCCTGGATCAGTACGGAGCAGAATATAAGCGGGACGAGCTTATGGGGATACTTAAGAGAGTGTATCCCGATCTCTTTGCTTATCTTCAGCCCTACAGATTTAGAAATGAGATTCTGGATAATTATTTTCAGGATTACAAGTATCAGAAGGTTATTAACAAAATCCTTCCTGATTTTGAGGCAATTGTTTTAGAGCAGGCTGAAAAGAGAGAATACAATCTTATTCTCGAACCACGATCTTCGAAGATTGAGAAACTCAGCACAAAGGATTCTATGTTGTATTTTATGGACGCTATGGGGGTAGAGTATCTTGGCTACATCACGTCGGTGTGCAGAGAACTTCAGTTGAATGCAAAAATAACCGTGTGTAGATGTGAATTGCCATCCATTACCAGTCATAACAAGGAGTTTCTTGAATTGTGGGACGAGAAGCAGATTGTTTCCATCAAGGATATCGATGATATCAAGCACCACGGTAAATTTGACTATGACTATTACAACAATTCAAAATTGCCGCTACATCTCATGAAGGAAATGGAAACCATACATGATACTTTGGAGAAAATTAGGAATAAGCTGATCAGCGGTGGCACGATTAAACGTGCTGTAATGATTGCGGATCATGGAGCCAGCAGACTTGCAGTTCTCCATGACACTGAGAATGTATGGGAAATGGAAGAGAAAGGGCAACATTCAGGGAGATGCTGCCCTAAGAGTGATTTGGATGCTCAGCCGGATTATGCTACTGACGCTGGGGATTTTTGGGCGCTGGCAAACTATGATCGATTCAAAGGTGGCAGAAAAGCCAATGTGGAGGTACATGGTGGGGCTACACTTGAAGAGATATGCGTTCCGATTATAGAACTGACATATTCAGATGGAAAAGTTGAGGTTTATCTTATGCCTGTAGATGCTGAAACGGTAGATTTTACAGGCGTATTGGAAATTGAAGTAAGCTTCCGTAAGAAAGCAGTAATCAAGATATTTATGACCGCAGAGCTTCCGGATGTAAGTGTAACGGTTGATGGGAAAAATTATGAAGCAGAACCTCTCGAAAATGGATTTTATCGTGTGAATATGCCGGATTTGAAAAAGCCTGGAACTTATTCTGTAGATGTTTATTCAGGGGACAATACTGTTGCAGAAAAATTGACGCTTATAGTTAAACGCGAAGGCCAGCGTGAAAAAGATCTGCTGTAGGAGGAATGTGAACATGGAGAACAAACTTCGGGAATGTTTTGAAGATATGGTGGTATACAAAGATTTGAAGAAAAGTAATTTCTTCTCATCTCTTGGATTGCCTTCTTTCTTGAGAGACTGGGTGCTTAAGAAATTTGAGGATGATGAGGGTAATTATGATGTTGAGGAGGTAACAGACTTTATTAAGACATATCTTCCGCAAAAAGAAGAGTGGATTAGCATAAAGAACAGAATAATCTATGAAAATGAGCGTGTGAAGATTCTTACAAAGGTCGGAATAGATATTGATATTAGAACTGGGGAGATTTCCTTCTCTCTTCCTAATTTTGGTCTGACAAACAAAGAAACGATTATTGAAACACCTGTATGGGAACGGTATAAGGAGGAACTTATCAATGGCCAAGAAACATGGGGAGTGATTGAACTGGGGTATCGTTTGCCAGATGAAACAGCAAAGCCAAAGATTTCAGGCAAAATTAAAATGACCGGGTTCACTAATTTTTGTCCATATACAGCCGACTTGGATTACTACAAAGATGTTCGTACTGAATTTGATATTTCTGAGTGGATTGATATCCTGCTTGGAGCGATGGATTATAATGCTGCCGGATATAAGAATGAAGAGGAAAAGCTGACAATGCTTACCCGCTTGCTTCCATTTATCGAGAAGAGACTTAACCTTCTTGAACTGGCGCCAAAGGGAACTGGAAAATCCTATGTTTTCGGTAACATAAGTAAATACGGTTTGTTGACTGATGGTGGTAAGATTACTCGCTCAAAGATGTTTTATGATGTAAGCCGCCGGACTCCTGGATTTATTGTTGGTAACGATTATGTTGCCATTGATGAGGTTAAGTTAGTTACCTTTAATGATATTAGTGAGATGCGTTCGATTATGCAGGGGTATATGGAGCGCGGAAGATTTAACATAAGTGGTTACGAGGGAGAGTCCTTTGCTGGTGTCGTGCTGCTTGGGAATATTTCGGTCGAAAACATGGACGAGTACATGAGTATGTTTTCGGAACTTCCTACGCTTTTTCAGGAAAGTGCTCTTGTAGACCGCATTCATGGATTTATTAAAGGTTGGGATATTCCTGAAATGAAGGACAACTTAAAGGTTTCGGGCTGGGCATTGAATTCAGAGTATTTTTGCACTGTCTTACACATGCTCAGAGATGATGCCAGCTATAGGGCAATTGTAGATCAGATCGTTGATGTATCAGAGAATGCTTATGTTCGTCATACTGAAGCAGTGAAGCGTATTGCTACAGCCTATTTAAAACTTTTGTTTCCGCAGGTTCGAACTGTGGGTGATGTAGATTTAAAACTCTTTAATCGGTATTGCCTTAGACCAGCGGTAAGCATGAGAAAGATTATCTGGAGACAACTGTCCATTCTTGATTCGGAATACAAGAAAGATGACAAGCAAATGCCGGTTTTTACTGTAAAGGAAACAAAAAATGAAATATGAATGCGTGATATGTGGAACAAGTGATTTAGATAAAGACACATTAGGTGTCAACAAAAAGCTCTTAGGAAAGAAGACTACAAGTTTTTATTGTATGGACTGCTTGGCTGATTATTTGGGATGTACAGTAGCAGATTTATTAGAGAAGATACAGGAATTTAAAGATGAGGGCTGTACGCTCTTCATTTAGAAGGGGATGGATGTGATGATTTACGCTGACAATGCAGCTACTACACAACTGGATTTAGATGCTTATGAAAGTATGAAGAAGTATTTATTGAGCGATTTTGGAAATCCTTCACAGCCATATTCCTTTTCGCATACAGCAAAAGCTGCCATTTCGGAAGCCAGGGAGATAATTGCAGAATGTATTGGTGCTGATTCGGATGAAATTTTCTTTACATCTGGCGGAACTGAGAGCGACAATTGGGCTTTAAAGGGTTATATGAAGGCCCATAAAAAAAAGAAACTTATTATTTCCTCAATTGAACATCATGCAGTTATTCATACAGCAGATTCTCTTTTAAATGAGGGGTATGAGGTTGACTTATTAGATGTTACGCACGAAGGAATAGTATTGCCTTCTTGGTTGAAAATGAAAATAAACGAAGATGTTGCATTGGTTTCGGTTATGTTGGCTAATAATGAAATTGGAAGCATAGAACCAGTTGATGAATTGGCGGAAATTGCGCATGAATACGGAACGGCTTTTCATACGGATGCTGTGCAGGCAGCGGGTCATATACCGATTGATGTCAAGAACAGTGGAGTTGATATGTTGTCGGCATCAGCGCATAAATTTAATGGCCCCAGGGGAATTGGTTTTTTGTATATCAAGGATGGAACGAAAATCTCTCCGTTTATGGATGGAGGTGCACAAGAAAGGCATATGCGTGCAGGCACTGAGAATGTTCCTGCTATTGTTGGTATGGCAGTTGCGCTAAAGAAAAACTGCAATATCATTGAAACTGAAAAAAAACATTTACATATGCTTGAAGAGGAATTAATTGCTAGGCTTTATCAAAAAAAGTTGCAATTTATCCGAAACGGGTCAAAGAACCATCTTCCAGGAATTGTCAATTTGTCTTTTAAAGATTCAGAGGGAGAGATGATTTTACATCGAATGGATTTATTGGGGATTTGTATTTCTACAGGATCTGCCTGTGACAGCATAAATAATCAGATTTCGCATGTGATAAAGGCGATTCATGTTCCGGAAGAGTATGCTACAGGAACAATACGAATCTCATTTGGCAAAGATAATAGCATTGAAGATGTGAAAATAATTGTAGAGGCGCTGGCAAAGATATTACAGTGATATAATTACTAAGGCTTTGCATAAGGGTTAAGGATGCGTGTGGGATTAAAGTATTGAAGATTGTAAAGCCTAAAGCGTAAGATGTAAGCAAAGACTTTTTCAGTGCATAGATGCAAGGAGTTGGGTATGATGTTGGACTGGGCGAATTCAATTTCAGAAACAGAATTATTGGATATTTTGAACAAGCTAATTCAGGATTGGGAATATGAGGTAGTAGAGTTCAAAGAGGCTAGTAATGATTATGATAAAAGTAAGATAGGCCAGTATTTTTCAGCGATTAGCAATGAAGCCAATTTAAAAGGGTTGCAGTTTGGATGGCTTGTGTTTGGTGTGCGCAATAAAGGGAAAGTGATAGTTGGATCGGATTATAGAGATTCAAAGGGATTGGAGACTTTAAAGCAGGAGATTACAATGGGAACTACCGATGGAATCTCTTTTATTGAAATATATGAAGCTTATCCGGAAATTAATGGTGACAAGAAACGGGTAGTGATGTTTCAGATCCCAGCAGCCCCTACAGGTATTCCGGTGGGATGGAATAATCATTTTTACGGAAGAAATGGTGAATCGATATCAGCGTTGTCGATTGATGAATTAGACAGGATCAGAGGACAAGAGCATAGAGATTGGTCAAAGCAGATTTTACAAGGGGCAACGATAGAACACTTGGATAAAGAAGCAATTAAGATAGCCCGTTGTAAATACATTGAAAAAATGAATCGTCCGCACATTAAGGAAGAAGTTGAAGGCATGACGGATGAGCAGTTTCTGACAAAATTGAAACTGATACAAGGAGGTAACATTACAAATGCGGCTATGGTATTATTAGGTAATGAGGACTATGACTATATGTTTGCCTCGGCACCGGATGCTGCATGGAGGGTTTATAATGCAAAAGAAGAGATAAAGGATTATGAGATTTTTAAAATTCCTTTTATTACCTTGAGCGACCGTATTTTTGAGAAAATTCGTAATCTGACTTACCGATATATGCCTAATCAGCTTACTTTGTTTCCGGTTGAAGTCAAGCAATATGATATGTGGCTTTTGCGGGAGCTGCTGAATAATTGTATTGCTCATATGGATTATACAATTGGCGGCAGGATCTATCTTAATGAATTTGAAGATAAGATCATGTTTGCTAACCCTGGAACATTCTTGCCGGGTGGGATTGAGCCGGTATTAAATCCTACCTATAATCCGCCATACAAGCGAAATCGTCTTTTGGCAGATTCCATGATGAATTTCAATATGATTGATACGCAGACTATGGGAATTCGTAGAGTATATAGGATTTTAAAAGAAAGATATTTTCCGATGCCGGATTATGACTTTTCAGAAAATAGATGTGTGAAAGTGACTATTTATGGAAAAATTATTGATGAAGCATACACACATATATTGTTCGATAACCCGGAGTTTGACACAAATACAGTATATTTGTTGGATTGTGTTCAGAAACATCAAAAAATTAGTAATGAGGCAGTTAAATATCTCAGGAAGTTAAATGTGATCGAAGGTAAGCTTCCTAACATTTATGTTTCTGCAAAGGTTGCCGAACAGATAGATGAAAAAGCACAGTATACAAAGAATAAAGGCATGGACGATGCCTATTATATGGATTTGATTGTTCATTATCTTAAGCAATTTGGAAGTGCATCTAAAGAAGATATCAGGCGCTTACTATTGAGCAAACTGCCGGACACTATGAATGATAGGCAGAAAGAGGATAAAATAAGAAATATGCTATATTCTATGCACACCAAGGGGATTATTGATCGAGATGGAACGAATCGACGATTATCTAAATGGATCTTAAAATAATTTTTTAGATAATGATTTAGATAATAATTTAGATAATAAAAAATTTGCTAAAGACACGAATTGCCTAAAAAGTGAGAGAAAAACCAGACAAAAGTGTACCGAGTGATTATCTAAATAGAAAAAAATATTTTTCTTAGATGATTTCAAGATGATGATAGTAGGTTTAGCAAAAGACAAGCTGCATAGAAAAGCATAAGAATGTTGTGCTGATCGTTAGAAATTGTTCTGTGTGGGTACAAATTGGGTACACCAGTCTTGTAACTACATAAAAGGATAACAAAACCGCAACAAATGATGCGCTTTTCGCAAGCAAAACGATAGAAAAACAAGATATATTCTGTACCCTGAAAAGAGTTTGAATAGTTGGAGCTGGGCTGCAAACCCTGTAAAATCAAGGGTTATGCGGCCCTTTTGTTATAAAATTGCATTTTCATTGCATTGTTTTGCATCATTTTACTTCACGGTGATAGGCGGCTGTGTGTTGGTTACTGGTATAGTCTGCGATGCTTTCTGTGGCAGGAGTGTAGGTAAGTATTCCTGTCAGTTTATTCGCTACTTCCAGATTACTGTTCGGATAAAGATGTCCATAGGTGCCAAGTGTAGTCTGGATTTTCTCATGTCCTAGCCTTTCTTTAATCAGTAGCGGGTTTTCTCCCATGCTGATAAGCAGGGAAGCATGAGAATGTCTCAA
>CANQGA010000132.1 GCA_947600145.1 uncultured Lachnospiraceae bacterium
AATTTTGCTTACTGCCTTTTCATTATAATCCCCTTCAGCCTGGGATTGCAAGTGTTATTTGCAATAAAATTTCAAGTTCAAGTTAGCAATCTGTCACTAGAAGTAAAACCATCTTTTGATTCGATTGCTATTGACATCTTGACGGATTTTACATATAATAAAGTCGGAAAGAAGCACTGCGACAAGCGGTTGGCTTCGATCAGAACAAATTTAAGATTTACTTAAACTGCCGTCACTTTGCCGAGTGGCGGTAGTTGCTTCTCACGATAATCGTAACGGTAAATTTACCGATATGTAACGTAATCCGCATAAGCTTCACCCCCTTCCGAGGGATATTAGCCAACCGCCTGCCGCTTTGCAGTGCCTCTTGCCCTATAAAGGACAATTTTATTCTATCAATAAACTGCTCTCCCGTCAATCAGCTTTGCTTTTAAAAAAAGGGGCCAGCCATCAGGCCAGCCCCTTCAAAATTGCTTGATTTTACTGCATTTCTGCACTTTTCGCCTTGAATTTCTATTACTGTCACTCAGACAAAGCAGCCTGCGTGGCTCGTCCAGAGAGGCACTAATAGAACTTTCACCCTGTGTTATCTGCGGTTTCATATTTTGATCAATTTTTCTTTTCAGGTTCAGAGGCTTTAAACATAGATGCATCCTTAGGCTCAGAACAAGCTGCTCCGCCTTTTGCTTTGATACGCGCAATTTCTTCCTCAATAATCTTGCCGAATGTGGTTTCATCGATTTCTTTTTCACTCTTTTCAGTATTTGCCGCAGCAACTGATTTATCAGCAAACGCATCAAATATTGCCTGTTTTTCTTCTAACAGATCAGAAATTTTCTCATCGACGGTATTTTCACAGAGCAGCCGAAAAACAAGAACATTACGCGCTTGTCCCATTCTGTAGGCACGAGATATCGCCTGATTCTCGATCGATGGTTTGAACTGCGGCTCGCAAATTATAACAACGCTTGCAGCCTGTATGTTTAAGCCTGTTCCTCCGGACTGAATTTGAGCGCATAAAACGGTTTTCTTCGGATCATCATTAAATTGATCAATAATCTCCTGACGTCTTTGAGGCTGCAGAGAACCATTGATCGGATTACAGCATCGGTCACCTAAATACTCATATATTTTGCGAATGGTATCAAGAAAGAAGGAGAAAACCAACACTTTTCGTCCCTCGTTTTCCGCTTCTGCAATAATTTCCATCATTCTGCGCGCCTTGCACGACCGGTCCAGATTTTGAACATTCCAGGAGAGCCTTCTTGTTCTCATAAAGTTTCTGGCAAGTACTTCCTGTTCGTAAAGCTGAGTTTCTTCTGCGGACATTGTACACCATTCCCGGCTTTCAATAAGATCCGGAAGCTCAGTGAGAACATCTTCTCTTTTCCTGCGATAATAAACGCCTGCTATTTTTTCTCTGAATTGCGGCGCAGAGGACATAAAAGCAATGCTTTGAATGCTTCGGGCTACATTGGGCTGAAGAACATCAATGAGGGAAATCATCTCATTAACATTATTTTCAAGGGCTGTTCCCGTCATAAAAAGTATTCTTTTTGTATATTCGGAAAGTTTGCGCACATTCTGGGAGCGAACTGCATTTACATTTTTTATAAAATGGGCTTCGTCCACTACTAAGAGATCATATTTAAATACCTCATCGAATTGGAATATTCCGGTTGTTTCATAAGTTGTAACCGCAACTCCGCCAGTCTTTATCCACGATATGATTGCCTGTGTTCTGCCGGCACCATGAACCTTTGTTACACGCAGTTTACTTTTTCCGGCAATTTCCTTGCACCAGTTTGGAAGAACGCTTGCCGGGCAGACTACAATAAAATGGCTGGCTCCTGTGTTTTTTAACGAAACCATCGTTGCAATTGCCTGAACCGTTTTGCCAAGACCCATCTCATCGCCAAGCAGTACACGTTCCTGATGAAGAATATATTTGACACCCCACTCCTGATATCTGCGCAGTTCGCAGGTCAAGCCATCCGGAAAGAAACATTCCTCCTGGATTTCTCTTGCCAAATCTTCAGGAAGTCCATAAAGTCCATCATCATTTCCGAGCACTCC
Organism: uncultured Lachnospiraceae bacterium; assembly: GCA_947600145.1. Taxonomy (GTDB): domain Bacteria; phylum Bacillota; class Clostridia; order Lachnospirales; family Lachnospiraceae; genus UBA3402. The sequence continues at coordinate 2,077 of CANQGA010000132.1, forward strand.
CGGCACAATTTCTTCGAGAATGTTGAAATATGAAATGGGATCACTTTTGAAGTCATCCCAGGCATTTCCGCCAACAGGGAGGTCTGCTTCTCTGAACATATCGACAATTCTGTTGACCCTGCTGCTGTATTCGCCATTGATTTCCTGATTTAAATAAGAAAATGATTTTCTAACAGATGCTTTTTTATTATCGTCAAAAAAAGTCCAGTATATGCCGTTGCCGACTGACCGCAAATCGGAGACTGCAGCCCTGATGCGGTAACTGTAGTCGGAATTCAGCTTATCCAGAGCTTCCAATGCCTTTACATATTGCTTGTATTTAAATAACTCCGCAACAAGCTTTGTTGCTTCTTTTGTCTTATTATCTACACTTACTTTTATTTTTGCGTCACGTCTTGCTTCAACGGCCAAATCTTTTGCGATACTTTTTATTGAATACGAAGAATCTTCACTGATGCCGTATACGGTTGCCAACTGATACGCGGATGCAGTATACAAATCTGCCACGGTAGTGTATCCGGCATCACGGAGAGCTTTTATTCTAAAGCCTTTTTTATTCCTGTTAATTTCTTCAACTGGTATGGTTTTCAAAATATCTAAAACAGTTACCATAACCATTCGTTCAGCTGCGTTTCTGATATTATCTCTGATCGCATTGGTTTTGGATGTTTCTTTCTCAATATCTGAAGCTGTGTCCTTAAACTCCGTGATAAGCTGATCCAAATCTCTGATCAACTCTGAAGGCCTGAAATTATTCGGAAGATTTTCTTTGAGTATGTCCTGATACTCTTTAACATTAACCTTAAAATCATTCCACCCTTCCGTTACGGTAACGCTGTCATTTTCAGCAATATAAGAAAGGACTTCTTTTGAGGCCCTCCAATAATCACTGCCATCGGTTTCCTTGACTAACTTTTCATAAGCCTCCTCTGAATTCTGCTTTTTCTTTGATGAAGCAAAAAACCAGGTGATTGTGCCTGACCCTGCGGACGCTTCTTTTATCAGGCCTGCAATTTGTTCTTTGCTATTGGAAAGAATAGCCTGACAGGTGTGAAATTGCCTGGTCACTCTTTTATAAAGATAAAGAAGTTTAACAAGCTCTCCGATTTGAGCATTTTGATCGGATTCCCTTCCTTTCAATGAATCCATAACATCGGTTGAAAAAACGCAGGCGGAATGTAAATTATCTATGCAGCTTTTAATCTGTTTCTCAAATTTAACCGGCAACAAAAAGGAAGCCTCAAGGCTTTTAAGATTTTTTTTATGTTTATCAATCACACTTCTTATTTCTTTTGGAGTATATTTTCTGGCCATGAGAAAACCTCTGTTTTTCTTAATTTGCTATTTTATAAAAGAAACTACCTGCTTTTGCTGAGAGAAATGATATATAACAGCACCTGCTAATCTTTTCAGATATATTTCAGTTATACACTAGTTTCCTTATTTTTTCAAGCACCGTTAATAAAAGCAAGACAATCAGCCCTGCTTTTTTCTCGATTTCGGTGTCGACAGCTTCTTATAGTGTAATTCATACCGGACTGACAGCATATAGCCGAGCGCTATTTTTGTTGGTTTTGCAGGCAATCTGAACTATCTCTTTTCTTTTCCTGCTCTGCAACTGGAATTTGTGCAATCAATATTCCAATGAGCACAACTGTATCCGCAAGCAGAACAGCCACGACACTTTTCAGTACCCCATACACAAACAATATCGTAAACACTTCCAGCGACAGCGCAATAAAGCATAAATAATTTGACAGGTATTCTCTTATAAGCTCTCCGCAGGGAAATTTCATTAACCATCTTGCGTAAATAGCCGGCCTCAGGAAAACGCGGATAATCATGCAGGCCAGAGGATATATAAAAATGATTTTTTTGTCGGCAAAGGAAACCGCGATCCCCTTATCCCACTGAACCGGAATTTCCGGCGGCAGATTTGTATAGGATAATATTCCGACTAATAAACACAGCGTTGTAATAGCTGTCCATGTGATCAGGTTTCCCCACAGATACAGGAAGCTGACGCAATCAAGCCTGAAAACAGGTTTATTATCCTTCCAGTAGGTTTCCAGGTCTGCCACGTATTTTTCAACCTGCAGTTCATCAAAACTGATATTTCCGTCTTCAAGCATCCTTTCACACATCGTTCTCACTCTATTCAGGCTCTCGATCTGCGTTTGGAGCGCTGCAGCCTGCTTCTCAATAATTTCTGTCAACGATACCTGACCAGCCATGATACTACGGATATCTTCAATGGAAATTTCCAGTGTACGCAAATAAGCGATCTTTTTGATGTTCTCGACGTCGCTTTCAGAATAATCTCTATATCCGTTTTTATCGTTTCGCGTCGGTTCTACGAGCTTTTCTTTTTCATAGAAACGGATGCTGGAACGCGTCAATCCCGTCCGTTCTTCAACTTCTTTTATCGTCATAGTTCTTCCCACTCCCGCATAACAATCATTTCTTATGAATTATAAGGTATCGACAATGTTTACAGTCAAGCCCTTTTGCCAAAATTTCTGACTTTTTGCAGGCCTGTCAACCTGATTATGATCCGGTATCCGGCACGATACAGAAAACATGTCGCTGGTGCGCTTTTTGCATACTGACATAATAAAGAGGCCAGCCGTCAGGCCAGCCCCTTCAAAATTGCTTGATTTTACAGCATTTCTGCACTTTTCGCCTTGAATTTCTATTACTGTCACTCCGACAGATTTTCTCTTCTATACCCTGACTCCTCTCCCTCTATGGGTATGGCTCCTCGCATAGGATGCCGCCTCCTCGCTGATCTGTTCTGCATCCACAACACCCAACTTTTCAACCAGACACGCAAATCCCTTGTCCATCAGCTCCGCAGCACTATTCATCATTCCTCCGCCTCCAATCTCCTGATGAATTCTCCCGGCGTTACGATTGCAATTTCAAGAAGATTACAAGTTTCAAACATTTTCCTCATCCAGGGGAAGGTACATGGGTTTACACTTATTCTCTGAATCCAATCGCGATATCGACATATCTTCTTCTAATACCTGAAAATCATTGCGCTGATACAACCATTCACCCACTTTAGTAGAATACAGCGTAATACAAGAAAAACCAATATACTCTTCTCTCAACTTTTCCGCCAAGGCTATACAATTGTCAAGCATGATATCGCTCCAATAAATTTTAGTACCATCTTCGGCAATATCAAATGCTTGAGCTTTATAAGATTTGTCAACAGCAAATTGATTGATATGTATGGTTCCGCCTTGCTTGTGATGAATCCCGTTTTCTACTACATTCAGGGTTCCTGTAGAAATATTATAAAATCCGATCAACGCATCGGCTTTTTCATTCAAAAAAATATAAGTACTTCCATATCCGCGATCCCATGCCTGATTGCCCCTGATAAATGCATTCATATATTCATTTTCACAATTAAATTTTAAGGCCAGCGCTGAAAAGGCTGGCCTGGTAAAACTTTCCAATCGTTTAATTTCAGCTTTGCCCATATGTGTTTTTAGGGACAGCCTTTATTTTACTACCACCATTACCATCCGGTACCGAATAAAAGTCATGCGAACGAATAAACTCTCTCCTGGCTTTGACTTCCGGAGATGTTTTCGCTGTCATTGGCACTCTTTTACTTGTACTCACCGAATGATTCGACGGATAAGCAAATACCATAATCGTCCCTCCTTCTTCCTATCATTCTATTCTATTATAAAATAATTATACTTCATCTTATGCAAAACACAATACACATTTCGTTCTTTTCAAAAATTCAAAAATTGCTTGATTTTGCTACATTTCTGAGCTTTTAGCTGTGAATTTCCATTGCTGTCACTCAGACAATGCAGCCTGCGTTTTATGAGGGGGACATATCCATCCCTCCGCAAACCAATCACTCACAATCAAAAGTATTTATTGGTCCTGTGTTTATTGCATCTGCAAGCTCGTTCCAGTACTTAAATCGTTCTGACAAAAATTGTTTCCTTTCTTCAGTCACATAACGCATGCTTTTTATACAAGAAATAAAATCATCGAATATCCCATACCCACCTATAGCGTTAATTGTTGCAGGGCGATAGACAAAAGTTGGAGGGATGTTGATAACCTTAAAGCGCCCATCTTTAACCTTACAAGTAATACAGTCAAAAGCATTTCTGTCTGGAATCTCTAGGCGGTCAAACGACATAACTCTAACATCCGACGTTTCTTCTTCTGCTCTAATTTTTGTGAGCCACTCATTTCTCTCAAACTCTTCTCTTCTTCCAAAGACAAGCACATACTGTGGTGTAAACTTCAATCGTCTCCATTTTTCATCGATACCAAATCTCTGATAAAAGTCCTGACGACCCTCCTGAGAATTCAATATTGCTTTCCATTGCTTAATTTGCGTAAAGGCCTGGTTAAACTGTGCACGGCTAACATCTGAATCTAATAGAAATTCTTTCTTTGATGGTTTTTCTATTTCAATCAGCACTGGACACAGGCAGAGACTGTTTTTGGCAATCCACATAAAATCAGGTCTACGTATTCTATCATCATCTGAAATGGTCGGCTGACTTATCAATGCGTTTGCAATTGGCCAGTGTGAACTAGCTGCTCCTATAACCTCATGTGATCCAGGCATAAAAGAGGGGTTCTGTTCAAAAAATGCCTGGTATTCCTTTTCTGGTAAATCCTTCTTCAGCATTAAATGATAACGATTAGCTTCTTCACTGTAATAATAGTATTCATCGACTGGTTTAGGAGCATCTGCAACGAGTTTATACACTTTATTAAATACATCAATCATATTCATTCCTCGTTTTACTAATTCTCTATTTTATATTGTTCTCCGCCCGAAAGGATAAAAGACTGTCCGAACTTTATTCCTAAAGCATCTGCAATCTGCTTAATTTCATCTATAGTCGAAGTGTCTCAATGAAGTTTCTTTTAAAGATTTTAGCTCGACTACCCAATACTCTTGGCAACTTAGCTACACTAATAAATTGTTGTTTACAAATGGTTTTAATTAATTCAACCGTAGTCATAGATAACACATTTCAGATTTATATTGTAAACCAAATGGCTGCTTTTTTCAAGAATAAAACAGGCATCTCCAGAATAGCAATCTGTCACTGGCAGATTTTTTACATTTTGACGCAAATTGAGAGCCGGCCGCCAGGACCAGCTCTCAAGTCTTACTTTATATCACTAATTTTTCCGTATCCTTAGACTACAATCCTGACGCAATCCGTTTATCACTTATTCAGACAATGCCGCCTGCGTGGCTCATCTGTAAAGGCAGTCATAGATTAAGCAAGCCAATCCGCCACATCAATGATCTGCACACCCTCATATTGGTACATATCCTGGCGGGTGCGGGTAAGGATCAGCTTTGGATAAGCGTCCCTGATCCTCAGCAGCGGATCGACCTCGCGTTTGAAGGTGTCAGGATCATCTATACTGCCGGAAACCTGGATATACAATTTTTCGCTGCGCTTGATGGCTACAAAGTCAATTTCTTTCTTGTAAAGCACCCCCGCATACAACTCATATCCCCGCCGCAGAAGTTCAATGGCTACGATGTTTTCGATCATCCTGCCGTAATCCGCGTTTTTCGTTCCAAGCTTGGCATACTTGAAGGAGTGATCGCTGAGATAATATTTATCATTTGATGCAAGGTAGCGTTTGCCTTGAATGTCATACCGTCTTACTTTGTAGAACGCAAAAGCGTTACAAAGATACTTGATATAGGCGCTGATAGTGCGGTCATTTGTCTTGGTGTGCTCGCTTGTAAAGCCCGCAGCCACACTGCGCGTGGAAATCAGATTGGAGATATTATCGATCAGAAAGTCGCAAAGGCGCTCCATCAATGGCATGTTGCGTACCCGATACTTGCGCTGAATATCCCGGACAATCAGTGTGTTGAAAACATCGGAAATGTAATTGTATTTTGACTCCGGTGTTTTATAAAGGTAGGAACCGGACATTCCGCCTTCCCGAATATAGCGATCAAATGCGGAATACCGGTCTGTTAGTTCAAAGTACCGCATGAACTCGCCAAAGGAGAATGGAAAGACCTCAACTTCAAAGGTTCGTCCTGTAAACAGCGTTGCCAAATCACTGCTCAGCAGGAAAGCATTGGAGCCTGTGATGTAGATATCATATTTTTCGGAGGCGTGAAGGCTGTTGATTGCCCTCTCAAAACCGTTACACATCTGAACTTCATCTATGAAGATATAATTGTTTTTCTCCGGAATATACGCATTTTCAATATAGTCGTTCAGCGCATGGTACTCCATCAGATTTTCATACGCATTTAGGTTAAAATTGATGTGAATAATATTAGCATCCGCGTCATTGTCCCGCACATAGGCCATGAACGATTCCATCAGCTTAGACTTGCCGCTGCGCCGGACACCCGTAATAACCTTAATATCCGGTGTACCCATAACATCTTTCAATTTGTTAAGATAGAAATCACGCTCGATCAATCGCATAGCATATCACCTCAGAGTTACTATACCACTTCTATTTCGCAAAATCAATAATTTTTCAAAATTGCGAATTATATCATTCGATTATACATCATCTGACATCCAGTGAAAATATCTAATATTACTGCCTCTTTGACAGTGCTTCCCCCTCCATAATACCCAAAAAGCGCAAAAAAAGAGGCCGGCCGACAGGCCAGCCCCTTCTGATTACGTCAGTATGCAAATTACTGCATTTCTGTAAGACAAAAATGTACTGCTCACCACCATGAAAACAATGCGCCCGCAAGCGGGGACAGCACAACCATGATCACAGAAA
>CANQGA010000133.1 GCA_947600145.1 uncultured Lachnospiraceae bacterium
AATGTATTCGACGTGCTGGTCGGCATTAACCTGCTGAGGGAGGGACTGGATATCCCGGAGATCTCGCTGGTGGCGATTCTGGACGCGGATAAAGAGGGTTTCCTGCGGTCGGAGACTTCGCTGGTGCAGACCATCGGACGCGCGGCGAGAAATGTGGACGGCCATGTGATCATGTACGCGGATGTGATCACCGATTCCATGCGCCGGGCCATCGACGAGACCAACCGGCGGCGGAAGATCCAGCAGGAATATAACGAGGCCCACGGGATCACGCCGGTGAGCATCCGCAAGGCGGTCCGGGATCTGATCGCGATCTCGAAGGCGGCGGATGAGGACCGGAAGACAAAGGATATTGAGAAGGATCTGGAGTCCATGGATACGGGAGAGCTGAACAAGCTGATGAAGGAGCTCCAGAAGAAGATGCACAAGGCCGCGGCGGAACTGAACTTTGAGGAGGCGGCCGTGCTGCGAGACCGGATGTTGGAAGTGAAGAAGGTGCTGCTTGCGGCAGAGTGACCTCGCGGGGATTCTCCGCGAGGTTATTTCGCGGGGTTTTCTCATTTTCCTGTTGACTTTAATTTGCTAACGTGCTAATATAGCGAAGTCAACGCGACAATTCAACGAAAAGTTTGGAGGAAAGAATTATGAGAAAATTACTCGCATTATCCCTGACCGCGGCAATGGTGATCTCGCTGGCCGCGTGCGGAGGTTCCGGCAATGGCGCGACGACTGCGGCGGAGACGACGGCTGCTGCCGATACGGCGGCGGAGACGGCCGCGGCGGAAACCACAGCGGCGGAAACCACGTCGGCCGATACGGAAGCGGCTGCGGATACGCAGGCGGCTGACAGCGATACGGCCTATGTGCAGGACAAGGGAACCCTTGTCGTCGGCATTACGGAGTTTGAGCCGATGGACTATCAGGATGAGAACGGCGAATGGATCGGTTTTGATGCCGATATGGCCAAAGCGTTCGCGGAAAGCCTGGGCGTTGAGGCGGAGTTCATCGTTATCGACTGGGATAATAAGGTTCTGGAGCTGGAGGGCAAGACCATCGACTGTGTCTGGAACGGCATGACGCTGACCGATGAGGTGACCAGCGCTATGGAGTGCTCCAACGCGTACTGCAACAACGCGCAGGTGGTGATCGTTCCGGCCGACGTGGCGGATCAGTACCAGGATAAGGACAGTCTGGCGGATCTGAGCTTCGCGGTAGAGGCCGGAAGCGCCGGTGAAGGACAGGCGGAAGAGCTGGGTCTCAGCTATACCGCGGTGACCGCGCAGGCCGACGCGCTGATGGAAGTGGCCGCGGGAACCTCTGACGCCGCGATCATCGACTCCCTGATGGCGGCTGCCATGGTAGGCGAGGGTACAGGTTACGCGGATCTGACCTATACGATCGGTTTAAATGAGGAAAAGTACGGCGTAGGTTTCCGCAAGGGTTCCGACCTGGCGGCAGCGCTGAATGATTTCTTTAAGGCAAGCTACGCGGACGGCAGCATGACGGCGTGCGCGGAGGAGTACGGAGTGCAGGCGGCTCTGATCGAGCAGTAAGCGGCGCGCGGCGCGAAGAAAGGAACAGGCGATGAGTCTTATCCTGGAGCAGATGCCGGTGGTCATCGGGGCCCTCAATACCGGCTTTCTTCAAACCTTAAAACTGTTTTTTGTAACGCTACTCGGCGCCTTCCCGCTGGGGCTGGTCATCGCGTTCGGCTCCATGTCCGGGTTCCGGCCGCTGAGTCTTGCGACGAAGCTGGTGGTCTGGGTCGTGCGCGGCACGCCGCTTATGATCCAGCTTCTGATCATTTACTATTTTCCCGGCCTGGTATTGGATAACCCGATCTGGGGCGGCGGGGAGGCCGGCAGATTTCTGGCGGCCTCCACGGCGTTCATCATTAACTATGCCTGTTATTTCTCCGAGATCTACCGGGGCGGCATTCAGGGCGTGCCGGTGGGTCAGGAGGAGGCCGGTCTGGTGCTCGGCATGACGAAAAGCCAGATCTTCTGGAGGATCAAGCTTCTGCAGATGATCAAGCGCATCGTGCCGCCCATGTCCAACGAGATCATCACGCTGGTGAAGGATACGGCTCTTGCCCGTATCATCGCGCTGCAGGAGATCATCTTCGCGGGACAGTCTTTCTTAAAAGGCTCCCACGGGATCTCGGGCGCGATCTGGCCCCTGTTTTTTACCGCGTTTTACTACCTGGTCTTCAACGGCGTTCTGACGCTTCTTCTGGGACGGCTCGAGAAGCGGCTGGATTATTTCAGGTAAGGAGGGACGGACAATGGCGATTCTGGAAGCTGAGAATATCTGCAAGACCTTCGGGCATACGGAAGTGCTGAAATCCATCGACCTGTCCCTTGAGAAGGGGCAGGTGCTGTCTATCATCGGTTCCTCGGGAAGCGGCAAGACGACCCTTCTGCGGTGCCTGAATTTCCTGGAACGGCCGGATAAGGGCGTGATCCGCGTGAACGGAGAGACGCTTTTTGACGCGGAAGACCCGTCAGGCCTTAGCGAGGCGGCGGTCCGCAGGAAACGGCTGCATTTCGGGCTGGTGTTCCAGTCCTTCAACTTATTTCCCCAGTATACGGCGATGGAAAATGTGATGCTGGCCAGGAAGCTTCTGGCGGCGGAACAGCCGGATTTTAAGACGCGGAAAAAGGAGATCCTGGGGGAGATCGAGGAACAGGCCAGGAAGCTGCTTGATCAGATGGGGCTTGCCAACCGCCGGGATAATTATCCGCATCAGCTTTCCGGCGGGCAGTGTCAGCGGGTGGCGATCGCCCGGGCGCTGGCGCTTCAGCCGGATATCCTGTGTTTTGATGAACCGACTTCGGCGCTGGATCCTGAGCTGACCGGCGAGGTGCTTAAGGTGATCAAGGAGCTGGCGGACCAGAGGATGACCATGATCATCGTGACCCACGAGATGTCCTTCGCCAGGGATGTGGCGGATCATGTGATCTTCATGGACGACGGGGCGGTCGTGGAGCAGGGCAGCCCGCAGGAGGTGTTCGGCAGTCCGAAGGAAGAGCGGACAAGACAGTTCCTGCTGCGGTACTAGGCGGAGCGCGGGAAAGTAACGGTAAAGCAGCTGCCGCCTTCCCCGGCGTCTGAGACCCGGATCGTCCCGCCGTGGAGTGAGACCAGCTCCTTCGCGATGCTTAAGCCGAGGCCGAAATGGGATTTATCGCTTCGGGATGAGTCGGCGCGGAAAAAACGGTCGAAGATATGCGTCTTCATGTCGTCCGGGATGCCGGGGCCTTCGTCGATGACGCGAAGGATGAGGCATTCGCCTGTTTCCGCGCAGATCCGGATCTTTTTGCCTGCCGGCGTGTAGGTCATCGCGTTGTCCAGAAGGATCGACAGGATCTGGCGGATACGCTCCTGGTCCCCACGCAGCGCGGGCAGCGGCGTTTCCGGCAGATCCAGCTGAAGGCTGAGTCCTTTCCGGCGGCAGAGAGGGAGATATGCGTCGTAGGTATCGATCAGGAGCGTGTCCATATCCACGTCGGACAGCGTCAGGCTCCAGGTCTTCGCGTCGGCGGATGCCAAGAGGAGCATGTCGTCAATGAGCCGTGCCATACGGCCGCATTCGCTGTCGAGGGCGGCGAGAAGATCCGCGGTCTGTCCGGCCGTGGGTCTGCGCGAAGCGGGAGCGTCCGTCAGTCCGGACACTCCGGGATCATCGCCGCGCGAAGGAACGGCAGTGCCGGCGATCAGATCCCGCAGCGCCGCGATCCCCGACCGCAGAACGGCCAGCGGCGAGCGCAGCTCGTGGGAGGCGGCCGCGATGAATTCCGCCTGCTTTCGCTGGCTTTCTTCCACCGGTTTTAAGGACCAGCCGACGAAATACCAACTGATCGCGGACAGGCCCGCGACGCCCAGAAGCTCCAGCGCGGCGAGCCATATAAGCGTCGTCCTGAGCGCGGCCGTCACAGGCGGCACGTAGGCGATCAGGCACAGGGCACGGACAGATCTGCCGAAGGCTGAGACAAGTACCCGCGCGCAGTAGTCCTCCCCGGATTCCCCCTGAAACGTGAAAATGGAGCTGACCACGGAGGAAGCCGAGATTGGCCTTACCGTTGTAAATACGCCTTCCGCCTCCGCCAGCGTTTTCGCACGCGCGATCAGTTCGCCGCGGGGCGTCTGCGGCGTCCAGGAACCGTTGAACAGAAGGGCGGTTCCGTTTTCTTCTATATGGATGACGACTTTATGGTCGGATTCCGTCTGCGCCAGGAATCCCTGGGCGATCGTTGTATCGGACTGAAGTCTGAACTGAAGGGAATTCCACAGATCATAGAAATCTTCCATCTGTTCCTGACGGGTCTCCCGGATACGCATCAATAAGAAAACAGCCATGACCAGTGTAAGGATCAAAGAGGTCGTGACCGTGTACAGAACCGTCAGACGCCGGCGGAGTACGGTCATGGAGTGTGCCGCGGAGCGGCCGCCAAAGCTGCCTGCGCTTCGCGAATCGGAGAGGCTGTATGTTTTTGAAGGGTCCGGTTTCAGGCTGCGGGAGAAGGGCGTTTTCATAAGAGGCTCCAGTGTCAGTTTTTCGGGGCTGTCCGGTTCAGGTGAAATGATCAGCGGATCCGTTCCCACATCGGGCTTTCCAGGATCAGCCGCCAAATCAGTCCGGAGATTAGCGGTTGTACTGTGAACATGATAAGGAACACCAGCAGGCAGAGAGGCAGCGGCTCCAAGGCCTGCGGCGGCATTTCCGGTGAAGGTGCTGCTGATTCCTGCTGTGATACGGTCTTTTCCGGATTCAAATGCAGTTTTTCTGTCAGACTCTGAAACAGCAGATATCCCAGCCCGGTTCCCAATGTATTCATAATGAGATCATTGATGTCGGTAAGCCGGAACGTGAAGATCTGCAGAAATTCCACGGCAAGCGACAGCCCGAATCCGGCGAGCAGCGTCCTCCGGGAAATTCGGTATCGATCCCAAATGAGTGGCAGCAGAAAACCGAGTGGTACAAACAGCAGAATATTCAGAACGGAGGTTTTCGCGTATCCCAGCGGATCGAAGATCAGATCTGCCAGAGGGATGAGCTCAAACTCCGGATAGATCATCAGGGAGTCGGCTGCCGGGATTCCCACCGCGGTGAATACTCCGGCCAGATAGAATCCGAACAAAAGGATCAGCGCATATCGTTTCCGGCTGTACTGCCCAAACGGGGGAAGAGCGCGCAGGAAGAACATGACCGGCAGGAGCGCGATCAGGGTCGATCCGGCGCCGATGGAGAGCGAGAGAAGACGTACCATATCAGGAAGATCCTTTCTGTCAGTCGGATCCCGCCGTTTCCAGCAGATATCCGACCCCATGCACTGTCGTCAGTTTTGCCGGCGCGTTCATCGCGGCCAGCCGCCGCCGGAGAAAATAGATGTAATTGTCCAGATTCCCATCCTCCACTTCGGCTGCGGCGCCCCAGACATAGGAGAGGATCCGCGCCCGCGCCAGCGTCTGCCCCGGATGTTTCAGGAAACATTCCAGAAGCGCCGATTCCCTCTTCGACAGGTTCACGCTCATTTCTCCGCAGGACAGGATGCGCCTCTCCGGTTCCAGGCAGATCCCGAAAGCCGTCAGACGGCTCAGATCCTGCAGCCGCCCCGGCCTGCGGGTGATGGCCCGGATCCGCGCCATCAGTTCCTCCACCGCGAACGGCTTCACCAGGTAATCGTCCGCTCCCGCGTCCAGGCCGTCGATCCGTTCGCCCAGTCCGTCCAGGGCTGTCGCCAGGATCACCGGCGTCTGTACGCCCTGACGTCTCAGGCTTAAAAGAACCGTCAGTCCGTCCACTTTCGGCAGCATCCGGTCCAGTACGATCACGTCATAGGCGCCGCTTTTGGCGTAGAGAAGTCCGTCGTCGCCGCTGTGGCAGCATTCTGTTTCATATCCCGCCGCGCTGAGCGCCAGTTTGATATTCCGGCAGAGATCCTTGTCATCTTCAATCATTAATATGCGCATAGATTATTTCCTGCGATTCTGTGTATGATCCAAGCCTTTTTAAGCGATTGCATATAAGCAATTCTCAGCTTATTTTATGAATAATCGCCGACAACTTTATTTCGTTTTCTATTCTACCATATATATCTCTAAAAAATATCTAAAACAGTCGATTGAATGAGCTTCATTTTATTTTACCTTAAGAGTCTTCTGAACGAACGGGAATCTTTCGATTAGCTGATCATCCTGTTCCATCATACTTAAAATGCGGCTTGCAGCGCCGGAAGGATGATTGGTATTAGCTTCCCATGCCTCAACGGTTTTGGGCGATACCCCCATATATTCTGCAAACATATGCTGAGACAAGCCGGTTTTCTCCCGGATACTACGAACTTCTGTGCCATTGTATTTTTTCACAGGGATAACCATTAAAGTGCGGCGATTTGTAATGACGCGTTCCTGCCGGGCATCAGCCAATGCCTCGTTAAGTCCGTCCATAATGTCTTCGAATAACTTGCTCATAATTGACTCCTTTCATTTAATTCCTGTTTGAGCAGGGTGAGCATCTTTTTAATTATGTTGCGCTCCTGCATAGACAAGTCTGTCTGTTCATTTTTAGCGTATGCGGTGATTAGATAGACAGTTTCATTCATAACAAAATCAACATAGCAAACTCTGGCTCCGCCTCTTTTTCCTCGATTGCCCAACGAAAATCTTATCTTACGAAGTCCACCGGTACCGGGAACAAGATCGCCAATTTCCGGATTAAAAAGCAGTATTGATTCAAGCTTTCGCAGTTCATCATCTCCCAGCCCCAGTTCTGCCCATCTGCGGGTAAATGTAGGTGTTTCTATAAAAGTTCGCTTCATTAATATGCTCCTCCCGATGATAATTATACCCTATTCAATAGGGTGTGTCAATATGCCGCTGCTTTTTGCAAAATAAAACTAAAATAAAATATTCTTCCAGTATTTTTAGAGAATCGTCTGCTAAAATCAGATTCATAAGACAAATAAGGAGGACGAAGATCTATGCGCAAACACCGAATCATATCCGCGTTTCTCGCCGCCGCGCTTGCGGCCGGGCTTCTCGCCGGCTGCGGAGGCGGAGCGGGAGCAGGTCAATACACGAAAGCAGGAGAGGAGAACGCCGGCGCGTCCGGGGAAGGTTCCGGATCCGGCGGCGGTTCGGCCGGAGGCAATCAGAACGGCGGAAGCGGGGACGGCTCATCCGCCTCCAGCCTCTTCGGCGGTTCCGGTCAGGCGTCCGCCGTGGACGGCGAGATCCCGCTGGGCCGCTATGTGGAGGAAGAATTCACCCTCCCCGACAGCGTCAGCCAATATACTTATACCACGCTCTTAAAAGGCGAGGGCGGCCGCCTCGAACTCTATATGTGCGACTATAATTCCCACGAATCCGTCCGCTATCTCTGCGACGGCGAATCCTGGAAGCTGGATCAGGACTGGATGAAATGGTACCGGGACAAGGTGGCGTCCGGGGAGATCTGTTCTGAACCCTATAAGGTCGCCTACGGCCTGGACGGCAAATACTATTTTGCCGCCGTGTCCGATGAAGAATACATGTGCCATCTGTACCAGGCAGACGGCGACGGCGGCGTGACGGAGCTGCTTTCCGACGCGTTCCTCCCGCCGGCCGGCAAGGAGTACGGTCTGATCCCCGGCCAGATCGATGTGGCCGCGGACGGCAGGATCCTGCTTCACGGTATGGATTACGTCTACTGCTACCGCCCCGACGGCGCGATGCTTTTCAGTATGGAGCGGTTCCCGGCCGTCTCGGATTCCAGCGTCGGCTACATAGACGGAAATGAATTTTTGACCGTCACGGAAGAGGGAGTCACCCGCTACGACTTGAGCGACGGCCGGAAGATCGAGGACATTCCCTTCGACGACAGCATCGGGATCACCCAGTACGGCGAGGGCAATCACCTGTTCGGAGACGGCGAGGGCGGCGTCTATCTGGCAAGCGAGAAGGGGCTGTTCCATGTCAATAAGGGCGGAACCTTATGGGAGCAGGTGATGGACGGAAGATTAAACTCCCTGGGCCGTCAGAGCCGGTACTTAAGCGCCTTCTGCGCCGGAGAGGATAACGATTTCTACGGCTGCTACACGAATGGGGGACTTGCCGGATTCGTGGTCTGCCATTATACCTACGACCCGGAGATGCCAAGCGTTCCCCGCTATACGCTCACGGTCTACAGCTTAGCCGACAACGCCACGGTCCGCCAGGCCGCCTCCGTCTTCCAGGAGGAGAACCCGGATGTGTTCGTGGACGTGCGCTGCGCGACGGAGACGGACACCAATGTTTCCACGATCTCGGACGACACGATCCGCGCGCTGAACACGGAGATCCTAAACGGCAAAGGCGCCGACGTATTCGTCCTGGACGGCCTGCCCGCCGATTCCTATAAGGCGAAGGGCGTGCTGATGGATATGAGGGAGCTGTTCGACCAGATCCAGAAGGAGACGCCGCTTCTTGCGCAGGTGACGGAGGGCTATACCGACGCGGACGGAGGCATTTACCAGATGCCGGCCCGGATCCAGGTGCCCATCGCCCTGGGAAATGCGGACGCGGTGGAGGCGTGGAAGACTCTGGAGGGCATCCGCGATTATCAGGGGGACAAACCGCTTCAGTGGGCGGATACCTATGAATCGATCCTGCGGGAGCTGGCGGTGCTGCACTATCCGGAGATCTTCGGCGCGGACGGCTTAAGTCTCGA
>CANQGA010000134.1 GCA_947600145.1 uncultured Lachnospiraceae bacterium
CCGTTCTCAAAGGCAATCTGGCCCCTGAGGGCGCTGTGATCAAGCATACCGCATGCCCGAAAGAAATGTTTTCCGCCGTCCTGAACGCCCGCCCATTTGACAGCGAGGAAGCATGCATCGATGCCGTTCTCCATCACAGGGTGAAACCCGGCGACGCGGTATTCATCCGCTATGAAGGGCCAAAAGGCTCCGGAATGCCGGAAATGTTCTATACCTCCGAAGCGATCTCGTCGGATCCGGAATTAGGACGGAGCATTGCGCTGATCACGGACGGACGTTTTTCCGGAGCGTCCACCGGTCCTGTGATCGGGCATTGTTCCCCCGAAGCCCAGGCGGGAGGCCCCATCGCGCTGGTGGAAGAAGGCGACCTCATCCATCTGGACGTGCAGCAGCGGATCCTGGAGATTGTTGGAGTAAAGGGCCGGTACAAGACGCCGGAAGAGATGGAGGAAATTCTCGCCGCGCGGAAGCAGCACTGGAAGCCCCTGCCCGCAAAATACCGAAGCGGCGTTCTGCGCTTGTTTTCAGAACTGGCCGCCTCTCCCATGAAGGGCGCGTATCTGGACTATGAGACGAACGGCAATTGAACTGTAGTCTAAGATTCGGCAAAATTGCTTTATACAGCAAATAAAACAGGGAATTGATACCCTTCCGTTGTCTCGAAAGGTAATTCAATTCCCTGTCAGGGATTATGATCCGTTTCATTCATCTTTTGCCGCTTCCCTCGGAATATCGACCCCGACGAACATAAGGAACGCATAGTCCTCCCGTTCTTTTGTGCCGCTTCCCTCGTTATCAGAGGCATAGTAGGTGCACACCGGTCTTTTTCGAAACAGCTTTCCTTCGTCGCTCCACATTGCTTTGATTTTCGCGCCGATCAAAATACCATCTTTTGTCAAAAGCGCGCGGACGCCGTCATAATCGCAGAGCTTTTTCGCATATTCATGCAAATTTTCTTTTGTTATTTCACCGTAAGCCGTACTATAAAACCTGTGCGACTCGGTGACGTAATAATATTCCGTCTGCTGCGCAATAGGTTTCCCCTCAAGGATCTGCAGCATTTCGGGGATTACATTGCAGTCAGAAAACTCACCGTCATACTGCTCACAGGAAATATTCCTGCCGTTTGGAAGACACAACCGCGTTGTCTCTTCTGCTTCGTCTTTGATATCTTTCCCAGGACTGCCGTCGCTCATATCGATTCTTTCCCTTTTGCTCTGCTTTTGAAATGTTCACGCTTCAGCCAATTGACTTCATCGTCGGGAACACTATAAGCAAAAATTCGTAGGCATCCGTATGGCTCCGTATCCCTATTTTCCGAGCTTTTTCGATGGTTCCCGCCGTTATAGGTCGTTATGTTTCTACGCAAATAATGCTTCGATTGGCGTCAAAATTGGCGTCAATTGGCGTCAAATCTTTTCTTCGATTTCGCTGGATTTCGCTGGATAACAGAGCACCGGAACGCCTTTATACATTGCCGGCGACAGCTCAGGGCAATCCTCGTCAAATACAACTGGTCTATTCTTTTCCTCTCTCACTTCCTGGAGCTGTTCTTCAGTCGGCTTCTGCCCTTCTTTAATAGTAAATGTTTTGGTCATAATAAAGCCACCTCCGATTCTGTAGCTAGTCTGGCTTTCTATATGGTGCTCATCCTCAAAAACATAGGCCGCGGTTTCAAATGAAATGCTATGTTTCCTTTTATTCGCTCGGTTTTTTCCTCGTCCCATTCAAATCTTGCTGTCATTCGAAATATCCTTTCTTTCTGACTAATTATAGTATAATCATGAGCACTGGTAAATGCAAGACATTTCGGCACACACATTCTTCTCCGAGCCATCTTTTCCGAACAATTATTTCCGAATCAGTTGATATCAATTGGCGTTGGGGCCTCGACAGTGTCCGCCCCCTTTTTCAGCTCCTCATTCAGAATATTAAACGCCTGTGTTTTAAGGTCTTTCGTCGCGTCAGTGTAAATGTTCATAGTCGTACTGATGTCCGTGTGCCCCATGACATCCTGTATCACCTTGATGTTGACGCCCTTTTCACACATCCTCGTAGCGAAGGTGTGCCGAAGCGAGTGACAGCTGAAACTTGGCAGCATAACCATTTCTTTACTGCCGCGCTTCTTTCTCTTGACGTTCTCTTCGACAGCCTCCATATTATAATCGCGGACAATCCGCCGGATCGCTTTGTTCAGCGTCCCTTGGTGCTGGGTATTGCCAAATCGGTTCACGAATATGAAATCCGTATAGCCGTCAATGGTCACTTGACATTTGATCTCAGCTTCCCGCTGGTACTGCTTTTCCATCAGGAACGCCTGCTTCACGGAATCCAGCATCGGGATCTTACGTTTACTGGCCGGCGTCTTTGTACTGTTGATAGCAAAGTAGCAGCCTTTCTTTTCTCCGGGCTTTACGATCCGATGCGAATAATATACAAGCGTATGGTTCACGTCGATCACACCGTTTTCAAGATCGATATCCTGCCAGCGGAGCCCAGTGATCTCTCCTACGCGAAGGCCTGTAGAGATCATAACAGCGAATACCGGGTACCAGTGCCGGTACTTGGGTTTCCTCTGAATATATCCCAGGAAAGCCTTTTCCTGATCCTGCGTAAGCGCATATCTTTTTTCAGAAGAAAACTCCTGCGCTTTTTTGAGCTCCCGAAGGGCATCGTCTGACGGGTTGGCGCGAATATAGTTGTCCTCGACAGCCAGTCCGAACAGCTGGTGAATAACAGTGTGAATACTGTCAATCGTGGAAGCCGACAGTTCCCGTTCCTCTGCCAAGGTATTGTAAAATCGCTTGACATCAGTTTTTTTGATAGCTGCAATCCTTTTCTTCCCGAACGAGTCAAAGACGAACGTATCGTACATATAGCAGTAATTCTGGAAAGTTGTATTTTTCAACCCCCGTTTAACGTCCTTCCATATTTTATAAATCTGGTTTAATGTAATGCTCTGTGCTTCTGCTTTGATATCATCAGCGATATCCTTTGCGATCTTGGATTCCTTTTTACGGAGTGCCTCCAGGGACTTCGCATATGTTTCATGCCGCTTTCCTGTCGAGTCTGTCCATCGATAAGAATAGCGGCCATCGCTTTCACGGTACATCTCCCCGCTTCTTAAAACTGTACGGTTCTTATCCTGGCGTTTCTTAGCCATTGTTAGTCTCCTCCTTTTTGAGGAGGAAACGACGCCACCACATTATAATATCGTGGTGGTGCCGCTTCCTCAAGTGTTTTTTACCTAAGATCAGATCGAATAAGCGTTATCGAGGTATTCGTCCAGCTTACGTCTTTTCAACAGCCTCTTGCCGCCTACCCACAACACGAATTCGCAGTCTTCTTCGTTCGAAATCCGGCGCAGGGTGTTGATCCCGACCCCGCTGTACTCTGCCGCTTCCGCTAAAGTGAGATTGCTCTTTTCCCATAACGGGATATAGTTGTCTCTCTTCATGGCAGACATCCTCCTTTCCCTGTTTTGGAAAGTATGGCTTACGCCGCCCAAATATCCGCACAGCGTCATATCGGCTTTGCGGATAAGTGATTTTTGCTACATTTTCTCACTCCCGCCACTGGGAGCGAGGGAATGTCTTATTACAGGCCTTTCAGGATGATTTTAACGCTCCCCTTGTTGTAAGCATACCCATCAGGATTTCAACGGCTCGTTCCTCAACTACGCAGGACAGTTTGGCGTATGCCTTCAACATCCATGCAAACGGTGCGAGCCTGAGCAGTTCATCACCTCGCTTACCAGTCCGCAGTTCCAAATACGAGTACGAAAACCCGATCCATTCTGCCGTGTCGGCGTCATATCCGGCATCGTTGCTGCGGCGGGGCAGCGTCTCAACTGTGCTCCAATCAGGACGATTCGGATCCAAGTTCAGGTACCATCTCGTAAAAGCCTCCATATCATAATCCTGATCAAAGTAAGCACGGAAAATGTCCCCCTGAAAGTCACAAATACACAGAACATTCATATCTATAGCCATTGTTTCAGCCATATCGCCTTTTCCTCCTTCATTAGCTTGTGAAATTTATTTTCGCCTCGTTGACGCGCCATATCGCAAATAGCCGCGAATTCATTATTGTTCTTAATAAGATGATCATAATTCCTATCCAGGAGTTTCTTTGCGGCATCCGTATAATTCTCGCCCACCGCCAGGAACTCCTGCAGAAACTCCTCCGTTACAAGACGGTGTGGGTCAGCCGCCTTTTGAACCAGCTTAACCGTCTTTTCGTCCACACCCTCACCATTGACTATTCTGTCCCATATTTCGATACTTCCCCACAAGTAACCTACTACGAACTCGGCACGGTAATCATCGATGTATGGATTTACGTACGGCTCCGGGCTGTTCTCATGAGGTTGTCCTTTCCAATGAATCGTCTCTTTCCGGTCAGATGACGCCCTTCGGAGCAGGATCTCCTTCACGTTCTTATGCGTCTCGTCAGGAACGATGACAACCCAGCTGTCGAAGTAGTCCAGCAGTTCTGCCCAGTCATCCGCGATCTTGCTCAGTGGGTATTTTGATTCCAAAATCGCCTCAATCATTTTTTCGCGGCCATCCTCCCACTGTGCCCGGCTTCGCATATTGATCTCCGACATGATATTATCAAGCAGAGAAGCAAACTCCAGATCTGTTTTCGGCCAATCAACGAGAATCCGTTCTGCCACCAATTTCTCAATTTGCTGCTTGTACTCCAATGTCGAATCTATGGAATACAGATGCCATGCCGCCATCTCTAGCGGGACTTTGATTGATAAAGGCCACGGCATGATATAATACCAATGACTGTCCGCATCATAAAAATATGCTGCGTCGACTAATGGGAGCCGCGAAAAAATCTCACTCTCCGTATCTGCCGTCCAGTATGGGTTGCCGGTCGGACACGTACGGTACCCTGGGCCGCGCTCACCACATGTCTCCGACAGCGGGGCACTGAGGTTCGCGACTTGGCCCAGTCCGAATAAATAGTCCACCATGGCGTCATTGCGGTACCACTCAAGGAGAACTTGTCCTATATCCTTGTCGTACCAGCTACCGCTCCACCCATACTCCACAACGCCGTCTTTACGCCTCCGCGCAAGTATATTGATTGTTTCCATAACTCCGCCTCCTACAATTACTGCCCTCTTGGGCAGATTGCATTGTTTTAATTGATTTCACTACAAAGTAAACACAGAATATGTCCCCTGAAAATCACAAACGCACAGAGCATTCATACTATAGCCATTGTCTCAGCCATGGCGCATTGCCCTCCTTCATTTTCCTCCAAAAATAGTTTTCTCCCAGTTTCGTAGATGATTTCGAATTCACTTTTCTGCAGCAACTGATCCATGTACATATTCAGGAGAGCGGCCGCCTCATTTTCGTCATCCATAACCCTGCGAAATTTTTGAACGAACCATTGAGGTACGCAACAGTGTGGATCGACCTCCTCACGGGCCCAGGCAATCGTTTCTTTGTCTGCACGCTCAACATTTGCAATGGTTCTGTCCCAAATACGAACACTGCTTCTAAGGGAACCAATTACGTACCCACCACGGTAATCGGCGATGTATTTGTTCTCGTATGGGGGTGCATGGTACTGGGGATGCCCTTCCCAGCAAATCGTTTCCTCACGAGGTTGATCTGCCTTATGGATCAGAACATCCCGCGCTTCCGTGTACCTATCGTCCGGCACGACAATGGCCTAGTTATCAAAGTACTCCAACAGGTCAGCCCAGTCATCTGCGATCTTGCTCAATGGGCATTTTGATTCCAGAATCGCCTCAATCTTTTTTTCGCGCCCATCCCACCATGCTCGGCTCCTCAGATTGGAGTTCGACATGGTCTGTTCCAGGAGATCTGCAAACTCCGGATCCGTGTTGGGCCAATCGACGAGGATACGTTTTGCTGCCTTTTTCTCGATTTGCTGACGGTACGCCTGTGTAGAACCTATAGGAGACAAATGCCCTACCACCAGCTCCAATGGGATCTTAATGTGCAGCGGCCAGACACTTATGTAATACCAGCGGCCGTCCGTGTCGTAAAAATACGCTGCATCGGCAAGAGATACCCGCGAAAAGATTTCTCTCTCTGAGGCCGCCATCCAATATGGGTTGCCGGTTGGACACGTACGGTATTCCGGTCCACGCTCATTACACGTCTCCGACAGCGGCGCGCAGAGGTTCGCAACTTGGCCCAGTCCGAATAAATAGTCCACCATGGCGTCATTACGGTACCACTCGACGAGAACTTGTCCAACATTCTTGGCATGCCAACTACCGCACCACCCATATTCCACGCCGCCGTCCTTACGCCTTCGCGCAAGTATATTGATTGTTCCCACGGCACCTCCCCCTTTCAGTTGTCGCCCTCTTGGTCAGATTGTATTGCTGTATTTGCTTTCTCCTTGTTTATTTGCTTTTCAATATATGCCTGATAAAACTCCCGTCCCCGCTTTAACCCCTCGGTCATAAATAAATCAAAGTATTGGCTGGCGCCATGCAGGTCTGTGAAATTCTCCCTTAACAGCTCAATAGCCGCATCGTCGTCACCCATTACAGTGCGAAACTTTTCAAGAATCCTCTCCGGGATATCGAAATCTGGCATTTTGCTGACAGGGTCCTTTACGGCTTCCAGCAAGCCTTTTAGCAGACCCACAACATACGAAAAAGCATAGTTTATGATTACGGGGTTAACATATGCCTCCTTTTTATGCGTGGGGTGGCCGGGCCAGTTAATGGTCTCGATTCTGGGCTCCTCGCGCTTACGCATCAGGATACCAGCAATCTCCTGCTCTTCGGTATCCGGAACGATCACGACCCAATGGTCCATATAATTGTATATTTCCCGATACTGCCGACAAAGCACGTAGAACGGGTATTCCGTGCCCAGTTCTTCTCGCAGCTCGTCCATGTCGTACCCGTCCAGGATCGCCGCAAACTCCGGGTCCGTTTTGGGATACTCGGTCAACAGATAATCCAAAACCTTTTGCCTGACTTCGTCCAGGAATTTATATTCGTTTCCTTGCTCGTCCACGTTATTACCGACGAGGTCCAGCGGCACTTTAATACAGAATTGTCCGGGATTGATATAATACCAACCTTCGTCGGACTCTTCATAAAGATAGACGTAGTCAACGAACGCGATCTTAGTGACGATCCCCCTCTCTGTGTCCGATACCCAGTGAGGCGCGCCCGTTGGATTGGTCTTATAATACCCTGATTTCGTTTCATCCGTTTCCGAAAATGGCGCATCGAGATTCGATAACTGACCGAGGCTGAACAAGTGGTCGACCAAATAGTTATTATCGTTGTACCAATCAATTAACGTCTCACCGACGCTGCTGTAACTGCCCCAGTTCCCGGACCAGCCGCACTCCACCGTTCCATCTTTTTTTCGCCGTGCAATCATGCTCACATCACCCATAATATCTCCTATCTCCCTTCTATAATAATATGTATCCCCTCGGCGAGGGGGGACATTATGATTGACGTCCCTTGTTCGCCTCGTCTTTGACTTCAAAAGGCGCCGCCTCCTCTGATGTCAAAGGACGTCCCAGTTGACGGTAAAGCTTAAACATCTCCCTCCAGCGGTATTTTTTCTTAGGTTCTCCTTCCTTCCGCCCATCATCATACCACGGCTCTTCTTGTGGTTTAATGAAGCGGCCGTTGGAGTCCCGTGTGAATCCGTCCATCTCCATCTCCTCGATCGTTTGCAATGCAATTTCCCTAGCTCTCTCCTCCGAGGGACACCCAGAAACGCACATGTGCAGATCTGGAAAGTAATACAATTCACCGTCATCATAACCGTCCATCTCCGGGTCAGCTGTGTTGACTTTTTGCGGCTCGCGAATCTCGTTTGTGTCTTTCATGGCAATTTTCCTCCTACTTGATTTATATTAATGTAATGAAACAACAACATGAATTGACCGGATCCCCGTCTCCTCTGCAGGAGCATTGTTCGCTCCTTGCGGTATTCAGTTGTCAATGTTCAGTTTGGAGTCAAGCCTTCCGATCTCCCTAGCCAGCCATATCCCATCCTTCAAGCCTCCTATGTAAGCCTTCCGCTCATTTTGAGCCATATTGTCTGTCAGCAGGTTCATATAGGCCTCCAGCTTATCTTTCTTTCCTCCCTCCAGTTCCATAATGATCTTCTCACCGGCATCTTCAATTTCTAAACCGTCTTCTGACGGCTTTCTGGTAAGAAGCATCTTGATGCGTTCATCAAGCATCATTTCAAGGAAATCTTTTGTTGTCATATGCTCTCCTTTCCGGTCGGGATTCCTATAGGAACGGTATTTTACGTTAATTGCAGAATCCCGTGATATAAAATCGATACCCGATCTATATCCTTGTTGATGTGGAAATGTCCGCAGTACCAATGTCCGTAATCTAGGCGACCCTCGATCGTATCCAGCCACTCCTCCGTACTTTGGTCAATGCCCTGTCTCTCCCGTAAGGGCAGGAGCGCTTCCTTCGGCACATATTTCATAGGGCATGTATGGCTCAGGACCACATCTACTTTCCAGCCGGCCTCATCCAGTTTCGTTTCCACGCGCTTTTTTATTGTCTCATCCGGCTGCTCGCTTGCAAACCACGGCTGGCCGCTTCTCAGTCTCCATGCCTTATCGACAGAATAAGCGCCGCCAATGACCATGTAATTCACGCCATTGATGCT
>CANQGA010000135.1 GCA_947600145.1 uncultured Lachnospiraceae bacterium
GGTCAGGATGGGCGTCTCGCTTTCTTCCCTTTTTACGGTGACCGACGACAGGTCGAACGCCGGCCCCTCCCCGTACCTGTCGGCATACCGGCTGACCTGCCGGATGACGGACAGGATATCGGAGACTGTTTTGGGTGAAAGGCCCTGTTTCTTCCTGCCGCTTGTGGAACGGAGCCGGTTTAGGAACAGCTCCAGCGTCTCCCTGTTCAGTTCTGACCATCTCAGGCCTTCCATTTCAGGGAGTATATAGGAATTGATCAGGTTCCGGTACTTCATATAGGATGACTCTTTGACCTGATGCCGTATGGAGGAAAGCCATCTCCGGGCATAATCGCCGATGCAGCCCGTTCCAGTATCGGCTGGCAGATCCCTGCCGGGGCTGACAGCTGGCCCGTTCGCGGAAGGGGCTTTTTCGGGCATCTGACCGCCGGTTGTGTCCCCAATTGGGGGCCATTCGATGATTTGGGCCCCGCCGCCCTGTGCTGTACGGATATATTTCTCCAGCATCCCAGCCTGTTCCCCGGTCAGATCCGCGGACTGTCCCGCAGGGATGAACAGGATGATTCCTACCGGCAGTCCGGCCGGTTGTTTTTTCCCGGCATGCTGAAGGATATCCTGACGGTCGCCCTCGGCCGCTGCGGCCCCGTATCCTTCAACAATCCGGATCACGGACAGTTTTTCCTTCACCTCGCGGTAGGTTTTCCCATACGCATACCGGAAATGGTATCCCCCTCCTTCTTTCTTCCCGACAATTCGCCGGCCTTCCCATCTTCCGTCCCTTCTGTGGTAAATATTCTCGCCCTTTCTTGACATATTTGCGGCTCCTCCTTTTCTGCTCCGTATCTTGACGGCAATTGTGACGGCTTAAACCTCCCGTAGCGGGCGTACCGGAGGCCCTGTTTCGCGAATAAAGCCATTTTAGCCCACCGTGCCAGCGCTGGGATTTATTGTAATTCGGACAAAAGTATTGACAAACAGTGATTCTTTTTGTAAAATGGGCTTCGATAAATGCGGATTATGGCTTGTTTGGCGGTCGTGGAGTAAGTTCCTCTACGACAGAAATCAGCCGCCAGATACCGGTTACCTGGTTTATATGCTGCGCTTCGGAGGAAATTATTATACCTCTGATGGCGTGAGCAGGGGAGACGATATGGATCCGTGTTAAAACAAAACCTGGATGGGACTCGTGAGCCTCGGGAGACGTTTCTGCTGAAGGGGGTTATAGCGGCCACAACGTTCCGGGCTGTCCGGTAAGGGCAGGGCGGAGTGGTGGAGCCTGTCTGTCCGAAAGGACAGAGGGAATGACGGAGTCTGCCCTTTTAATAAGAAGGAGCAGGACAGCGAAGCCCGTTCTTCTACAAGGAAGGAATACGGCGGAAGCTGTTTTTTGGAAAGACATGGAAGATACGGAAAAGGAGTGGCTCTGGCTATGCTGTGGTATGCGATACAAAGTTATACGGGGAAGGAAGAACAACTGGCGGAGATGATCCGCCGCGTGGTGCCGGAACGATACTACGGGGAATGTTTTGTGCCTTATTTTGAACGGCTGCGCTGCTGGCGCCAGCAGAACCAGGTTCACATCCTGCGGCTATTCCCCGGATACCTCTTTATCTCTACAGATAATATTGAGGCTGTCTTCCAGTGCCTGAAGAGGGTCCCGGCCATGTCGAAGATATTAACGGCCGGGGCGTATGAATTCACCCCACTGTATGACAGTGAGGCGGAATTCCTGGAGGGGATATTGGACGCCGACCATATCGTACGCCTGACTTACGCGGCGACGGACGGAAAGGGCCGTGTCACATACCTGTCGGGGCCGCTTGAGAAATGCGGCGGCCGCATTCATGATTATAAGTTCCGTGACCGTTACGCGCAGGTGCGGCTGACAATCGCGGGGCAGGAGAAGACGGTGCGGATGGGGATCATCTTAAATGACGATGTCCGCAGGGAGATGGCTTACGGGAAGGTAGAAGCGCATATCCCCACACCGAAGAGATACGCACTTGGCAATACGAGTACGGAGCCGCTGGCAATCTGCCCGCATGGAAATGGAAAGCCGGCCGTTATGCTGCAGCCTGGCGACCGGGTGGCGGTGATAAGCGGCGCTTTCGAGGGAATCGTGACCGTTATCCATGAAGTAAGGAACAGCACTGTCTCGATTGTTGTGCATATGTTTGACCGGGAAATGCCGGTGGAGGTATCGGTGAGAGAAGTGAGGAAGATGGAAGCGGGGGGGGTAACGTCCCTGAGGGAGGTTATTTGAAGGGCGCCTATCTGAAAGACGATGCGGTTCCTATAGCAAAGGTCATGAATACAGAATTTAAGTTTGTTAGTGATCTTTTCGGCCATAACTGTTAACCTCCTTTGTCTTATTTTTGGCCAATAAGATAATAACAAAACCAGCAGTTATGGTTGAAAAGATCATTAACAGGGAAAGCAGATTTTATAGGAAGAGGAGGGGAAACAGGTGCTTTGGTACAAATTGAAGACGTGGTACGGCGGGGAGGAAGCGCTGGTGAAGGAGATCCGGCGTACCGTCCCGCCTTATCTGTATCAGGACGTATTTGTAATCTATAACGAACGGGATGTGAGACGGCAGGAGAGGGTTTTAATCGAACAGAAGCCGCTTTTCCGCGGCTGCGTCTTCATCACCTGCGAAGGGACGGAGTCGCTGTTCCGACGTCTGGAGAAGATTCCAGCTGTCAACCGGCTGATTGCGACCGGGTATCTGTCCATGTTCCCGCTGATGGAGCAGGACGCGGAGTTCCTAGAGACCATTTCAGGGAAAGACCATGTGGTGCGCGCCTCTTACATCCTGAGGGAGTCTGCGGAAAGTATTTATTACCATGTTTATGGGCCGCTGGAGTACCTGCTGGACGGTATCGAGAAGATCCGCTTTTCCAGCCGGTTCGCAAAGACGCATAAGATGCTGTGGGGAGAGGACACGGTGATCCCACTTGGAATCCTGCTGGATGTAGACGTGAACGCACAGACCTTTTATAACGGGATTGAGACGGTGACCGCCTCGCCGACGGCGGACCATTACACGGTGCTTGAGGTCGGGAAGGACGAGACAGGGAAGAACACCTACCGGGTGTGCGAGACCGTGACGATGCTGCAGCGGGGAGAAGGAGTAGGGAAGATAGAGCCAGGAGAAGAGCTGGAGAAGATCCATATGGCGGTGTGACGCGAGATTCCTGACATACGATCGAAGAAGAACATGAAGGATGGAAAGAGAACTTGTTAGTATCGTGATGCCCGCGTTTAACGCGGCCGCCACGATATCAGAGTCCATAGATTCGGTACTGAGACAGACCTATACAGACTGGGAACTGATCATTGTCGACGACGGTTCCTGCGATCCCACGGCTGAGATCATACGGAGGTATGGAGAGAGAGAACCAAGGCTCATCAGCCTGAACAACGGTAAGAACCGGGGCGTCTCAGAATCGAGGAACCTGGGGACAGAGCGCGCGAAAGGGAGCTGGGTCGCTTTCCTTGACAGCGACGACATGTGGGCGCCGGACAAGCTGGAACGGCAGATGAAGCTGGTACATGACAGGATGGCGATGGGGGAGGAGCCGGCACTGGTATTTACGGGAAGCGCCTTCCTGGACCGTACCGGGAGGCAGACGGCTTACCGGCTGGCGGTTCCGGAAAGTATTTCCTACCGGGAGCTCTTGAAGCAGAACGTGATCTCCTGTTCCTCCGTTCTGATCCGGAAGGAGCTGGCCCTGAGGTATCCGATGAAGCATGATGACATGCATGAGGATTACGCGGTGTGGCTGCAGGTCCTGAGGGACGGCGGCCGGGCGTATGGGATCGACCGCCCGCTGCTGCTCTACCGGCTGTCGGAGACGTCAAAGTCGGGCAACAAAAGGAAAGCGGCGGTCATGACATATAAAGTATACCGTTTTATGGGGCTGAATCCGGTTCAGTCCTTTTATTATTTCTGCTGGTATGCGTACAGGAACATGAAGAAGTATTATGCGATTGCCCATAGCAGTTTCGGGTACAATACGGAAATCCACACTAGAAAGAATCAGATATAAACATAATAAAAAATCACAGAAGAACGACGGAGATATGAAAGGCTGCAGATAGATGTCGGAACGGTTCCCTATGAAGAAGTCCGGTCGGGCAGAGACACTGGAGGTATTGCTTTCCTGTATGTATCAGCAGGACACCTCGATTGCCCAGAGGTCCGGCATTACGACAGATGTTCTCATTATAAATCAAAGCGACACCGATGGTTATGAAAAAGAAGAAAAAAACGGCATGCAGATACGGATGATATCCACAAAGGAACGGGGACTGTCCAGAAGCAGGAACATGGCAATGGAGAATGCAGAGGGGGATATTTGCTTATTCTGCGATGATGATGAGAAATTTGTTCCTGGTTACAGGGAGAAGATCCTCCGCTTATTCCGTAAGATACCGGACGCAGATATCATCGCGTTTGCCATATCCGGTCAACCGTGCAGACTGAAACAAAGGCCGCAGAGACTCCATTATCTTCAGCTTCTTAAGATAAAATCTGTGCAGATCGCATTCCAAAGAGAGACTGTATTATTTTCCGGTGTCCGATTTGATAAGTTCATGGGGGCCGGGAGCGGCAATGGGGCACAGGAAGAGAACAAGTTTTTGCTCGACTGCCGGAAGGCTGGGCTGAGAATCTATTATGTGCCATTGGAGATAGCAGCGGTGGCGCAGGAAAGATCCACGTGGTTTTCAGGATATACGGAGGATTTCTTCTATAAGAGAGGCGTTGCCACCAGATATATGATGGGACTGCCTTTGTCATTTTTATATGCCGTTTATTATGTAGCGGTGAAATATCCGATATATCGGTCTGATATAACTATGAAAAAAGCGGCGGTCTCTACTTTGAGAGGGATCGTAAAGAACGATATCTGGAAACAGAAGAAGTCAGAATAAAAGGTTTATGGAAAAGATAATTACATTTATCATACCAGCTTATAATTCGGAACATTGTCTGGGCAGATGTCTTGATTCCTTCATTGTAAATGGGACGGCATTTCCTGAAGAGGAAATACTCATTATAAATGACGGGTCTACGGACGGGACGGCAGTAGTGGCAGAGGAGTATATAAAGCGTTTTCCCGAAGCATACCATCTGATCAATAAAGAGAACGGTGGCCACGGCTCAGCCATCAATGTGGGAAGCATGGCGGCAGCGGGAAAATATTTCAAGGTAATTGACGCGGATGACTGGGTTCTCAGCGAGAACCTGGGATCTTTTATCGAAGCGCTTAAACAGTGCGGTTCCGATGTGGTACTGACGCCGTTCCACCAGGTGGACTGCCGGACAGGAAAGCGCAGCGTCTGGAAAATGTACTGCGAAAGCTACGGCCGACCGGTCACGATGAAGGATATCGTAAAAGACTGGAAGGCTTATAACTGTTGTCTGACGCTCCATGGAATCACTTACCGGACGGAATTCTACCGGAAGCATCGGCATGAACTGCCGGAAAAAATTTTTTATGAGGACCAGGAATATGCGGCAGTGCCGTGCTGCCATGCGTCGGAGATATGCCCGCTGGATATCTTTCTATACCAGTATTCGGTGGGAAGCAGCAGCCAAAGTATGTCTGAAGAGAACCGCCTGGCGAGGCAGTCCCATGTGGTACAGGTGACGAAAGATCTTCTGCGGTATCGAAGGACAAACAGGGACATTTCCGAAGAAGCAGGGGAGTATCTTTATAAAAAAACTGAGGTCCTTGCGCTGAGCCATTATGTGGTCACATGTCTTCTCCAGAAGCAAAAACGGCTGGGACGGAAGAATGCCAGAAATTACCATGACATGATCTTGAAAGCCGTGCCGGAGTGGGGCAGGCGGATGGAGAAAAAGTACCGTGTATATCTGTTTTTGAACTATATCCATATGCCATATAAGATATATCAGAAGCTGTTGAATTGGCGTATATACAGTATCCTTCGTGGATCGCACAGGATAGAAAAGGAACCGGTATGATCAAATTTATTGAGAGATTAGGTACATTCAACCATTACAAGCCGCTGCTTCAGCAGCTTGTGATGAAAGATATCAAGCTGAAATACAGGAGAAGCTTTCTGGGATATGTATGGAGCATCCTGAACCCATTGATGATCATGATCATCATGGTTTTGGTATTTTCAAACATGTTCCGGTTTGATATCGAGAATTTCCCAGTATACCTGATTACTGGACAGACGATTTTTAATTTCGTGTCAGAGGCAACAAATCAGGCACTATTCTCCATTACGGGTAATGCGGCATTGCTGAAGAAGACGTATGTTCCGAAATATATTTTTACAGTGTCTAAAGTGACCAGCAGTTTTGTGAACACGCTATTTGCGCTGGGCGCGATGCTAATCGTGTTTGTCGTATGCCATGTAAGATTCCAAATTTATATGCTGTTCATCCCGATTATTCTGGTTCAGGTTTATATCTTCTGCGTGGGGTTGGGCCTGATTCTGGCTCAGGCGACAGTGTTCTTCCGTGATGTTCAGTATATCTATGCGGCAGTTCTGACAGCATGGATGTACCTGACTCCGATATTTTATCCCATTACCCAGCTTCCTTTTGAGTTGATGTGGATGATTAAGCATTTTAATCCGCTGTATTCCTATATTACACAACTAAGAACAATCGTATTGGATGGGATATTTCCAGATCCAAGACTTGTCATATACGGTTTTATAGTGGCATTTGTGTCGCTGGTCATAGGCACATGGGTATTTATGAAGAATCAGGACAGATTCATCTTATATATTTAGCCGAACAGACTGGAGATTATAATGAGAGAAAATGACTATGCGGTTATCGTAGAAAATGCCACAGTGCGTTTTAACATGGCGTCAGAGCGGATCGATAACCTGAAGGAATATTTTGTAAAGCTTATGAAACGCGAGTTGATGTTTAAGGAGTTTTTGGCGCTTAAGGATGTGAGCTTGAAAGTAAAGAAAGGCGAAGCATGGGGGATCGTAGGGACTAATGGATCCGGCAAATCCACGTTGCTGAAGCTGATCTGCGGGATCCTCAAGCCATATAAAGGAACTGTGACGATCAATGGTTCTATAGCGCCTCTAATTGAGCTCGGTGCAGGATTTGACGGAGACCTGACAGCCCGGGAGAATATTTATCTGAATGGGGCCGTTCTGGGCTATGACTCAAAGTTTATGGAAGGACATTTTGAGGAGATCGTGGATTTTGCGGAACTTCAGGATTTCCTGGATATGCCGATCAAGAACTACTCATCCGGCATGGCAGCCAGGCTTGGCTTTGCCATAGCAACGATCGTAAGGCCGGATATCCTGATCTGTGACGAAGTACTGGCCGTTGGTGATTACGCATTCCAGCAGAAATGCGAGAGGCGGATGTCTGAGATGAGAGAGTTTGGAACAACTCTCTTATATGTGTCGCATTCGATTGATTCCGTAAAAGAGGTCTGTGATCACGCTCTGTGGCTGGATAGGGGGACGGTTCAAATGAATGGAAAAGTCGATCGAGTTTGCGATGCGTATATGAAGGAACTGAAGGAATAGGAGAAGATGCAGATGAGCGCACATGTGAGATTGGTAGTCTCGATACCGGTCCATGAGAAACCGGATGTTATACGCAACCAGATTTTGAATTTTCAGAAATATATCAAAGATATGTGTATTGTACTGCATGTCAGCAAAGGCTTTTTTGACCAATATCGTATCGAAGATATCGGCTCTTTAAAGGATGTCTATATTAACCCTACGCATCTGGATACAAAGTGGGCCGATATTATTCATACACATCTGTCAAATTTTCATTATATATCTGAAATATTGGACTTCGATTATTTTGTTCTTCATGCGTCCAATGATATGTATATACGGGCCGGTTTTACGAAATATGTCCAGAAATATGATGCAGGGTTTAACATCCGGAAAGTGATTAAGAAGTATTCGCATTGGTGGCCTGGTGATATGGCGTTGGAGGATAAACAGCTTCTTGCAATGATGGATGATTGCGGGCAGACCATGATAATCGCTTCTCAGGTTGAAAGTTCTTTTTACAAAAAGGAAATAATGCAGCGGATTGTGGAGATTATTGAGAGGCATTACGATCAGGAGACAAAAAGCGGGGTGTATTCCAGGGAAGAAATCTATTTTTCGACGATTGCGTCTAATCTGGTCAGCTGGGACCGGATCGGGCTTCCTACTACTTTTTCTGAGGTACATCGATTTGATCGGACTTTGTGGGGAATAAGGGAATTCACCAGGGCGTTATATTACCGGGGGCATATGAATCTCTTTATCCCGCAGAGAATATATAATAGCTTGGAGGAGAAGTATAATCTGCTTCTTTTTAAATCCAAGTTCTATAAAACGACGCCGCACATTGTTGATAGACTGTTGAAGAATGACCAGAATTACATTTATAAGAACAGTTTTTTAAATGATGGTTCAGGGCAGTT
>CANQGA010000136.1 GCA_947600145.1 uncultured Lachnospiraceae bacterium
CAGTTTGTGGAGCCGGAGACAGCGGCGTGAACGAGGATCGCGTTTTCAAAGCTGTCCATGGTTACGATATCGCCCGGCCGCATATTTTCCATAGCTGCCAGCCTTACCGCCAGCTTTCCGGCATCTCTGGCGTATTCAATTAAATCGGGGCTGGAAGCGGGCAGAAGGGCGGAACCGGGCAGTGCAAGGCCGAGGGCTTCGGCCATGATCTGCATCGTGGAAGCCGTCCCGATGAAGGAGCAGGCCCCGCAGCCCGGGCAGGCATTGCGCTTCGCCCAGTTCAGCTTTGCCTCGCTGATCTCGCCGCGCTCAAACCTGGCGGAATACATTCCAAGCTGCTCCAGTGTGAGCAGTTCGGGCCCCGCGGCCATAGTTCCCCCTGTAACCACCACGGAAGGGATGTTCACGCGGGCCAGGCCCATCAGATTGCCGGGAAGTCCTTTGTCGCAGCTCGCGATAAAGATGCCGGCGTCAAACGGCGTGGCACTGGCCTGAATCTCGATCATTTGTCCAGATGTCCGGATCCGGGATGACTGTCCCCAAACGTACTTTCAATAAAGACCTGCGGCTTGCCCAGGTCTTCCGCTTTCCAGCCTGTTCCCAGACGGAGCGGATCCATTTCCGGAGCAAGCCGCCGCATTTTCTGACTGTTCAGCATAGGAGAACCTTCCGCTTACGCCAGCGATCCCATCGGATCCCACGGATTCAGTTCGATGGTCTCCGAGTCGATGACGGCAAGCTGGGCGGGGGTCAGGTATTTCCTGTTGACGACCACCTGATACATGTATTCGTCAAACCAGTCGTCGCTCATGACATAGTAGCCCTTCTGGCCCGGCTCGTCGCCCCAGCTGTTCTCCACGCGCCAGCGGTTCGGTTTGCCGTCGGCGTCCAGATTCACGCCCTGGAAGACCATCGCGTGGTTCATCTTGCTCTGGCCGTAGTCCAGACGCTCTGCCTTGGTCATGTCGAGGCGGATCTGCAGCGTGTTCCCGTAGTCGTAGGTTCCCTTGACGTAGAGACCGTTGTCACGCTCGGAGTCGGGGCCGCAGTCGCAGCCGAACCAGACCGGCTCGCCGTCCTGCATCTGCGCGATGGCGGCAGCTTTCAGTTCTTCGATGGGAAGATTGATATAGCAGACCGGGGCGCCTTCCTTTACGTTGCCCAGCATCTTCACCGTGTAGCGGTGATAGAATGGCTTGTCGGAGGTGGGAGCGTTGATCAGGCTTATGTAATCATGCAGATCCATATCCACGTATTTGGTGAAGAATTCCTTCGGCGTCAGGCCGCAGTCACGGATGAAATTATCGTCCTTGTCGCGGACCTCGAAGTTCACGGTCTTCGGCGGTTCGCCCAGGCAGATGACCAGGATCCGGTAGATCTCGCCCATCATCTTTTCTTTCTCCGCGTCCAGAGCGTCCCGGCCGGCGCCTTCAGACGCCATCCGGCGGAGGACCGCCGCGTCGCCGCGCAGAAGTTCGGTCACCACATTGCACATCTCATGGGTGGAAGAGGAGACCACGGATTCCGGCATGGCGTACTTCGGGACCACGCCGTATTTGGAGACCAGGTTGGCCATCATGTCCCACTGGCCGCCGTCTCCGATGGGATCGCGCAGAAGAAAGTCCAGAAGGCGTCCGCCCACCGGCTCGTTAAGCGTATCCAGGATATTCTCAAGGAAATAGTTGGATTTCTCCAGCTTATCCCAGAACAGCATGTAATTCTGGGAGAGCTCAAAATCCTTCAGGTTGCATTTCCGGATGATGCGGGCGCGCATCACGTTCATGGCCGCGAACAGCCAGCAGCGTCCGCTGCGTTTCTGGTTGGTGATGCTCCCCTGATTTAAGGAAATGGAATAGGTGTGGGGGTTCTGCCGGATGGCGCTGTGGTTTAAGCAGCTCTTGTTCAGGCCGTTGGTCATGACCGCGTCGCAGGCGGCCCGGCCCAAACGGTCGGCGTGAAAAGCTTCGCTGTAATTTTTGAGCATTTCGGCGGTAATGTTTTTACTCATCTGTAAGCCTCCTTCTTTTATGAAAGAATTTCGTTTCTCTACTATAGCATGAAAATTCATTCCTGTAAAATGATTTCGCTGTCAGTTTCTGCATCTGTTCCCGCATTTCGGGCGGATTTTTGTCCGGGCCGCGGAGATGAATTGAATCACAGCAGGATAATGTTGTGTCTTGCGCATTCCTCACGCATCTGGAGCGGCCAGATGCTTGCCTGGACCTCGCCGATGTGGGCCCTGTCCAGAAGCAGCATGCAGAGGCGCGACTGGCCGATACCGCCGCCGATGGTCAGCGGCAGCTCGCCGGCGAGGAGCATCCGGTGATAGGGCAGGTCTTTGCGCTCCTCGCAGCCCGCCTTTATAAGCTGTTCCATCAGCGACTTCTCATCCACGCGGATGCCCATGCTGGAGATCTCCAGGGCACAGCCCAGGGTCTCGAACCAGAACAGGATATCTCCGTTTAACTGCCAGTCGTCGTAGTCCGGGGCACGGCCGTCGTGGGGCTTGCCGTTTTTAAGCTTCTCGCCGATCTTCATCAGGAAGACGCAGCCGTGCTCGCGGGTGATCACATTTTCACGCTCCCGGGGCGTCAGGTCCGGATACAGCTCCTCCAGCTCTTCGGAGGTGATGAAGAAGATGTCGTCCGGCAGTTTCTTCACGGCCTGGGGATATTTGTACCAGACCTCGTGTTCCATATGCTTGATGATCTTGAAGATCGTGCGGACGGTCTCCTCAAGCGTTTCCACGTTCCGCTCTTCGCGGGTGATGACGCGCTCCCAGTCCCACTGGTCCACGTAGCAGGAGTGGAGATTATCCGGGATCTCGTCGCGGCGGATGGCGTTCATGTTGGTGTAGAGGCCTTCGCCGGGCTTAAAGCCGTAGTTGTGAAGCGCCATGCGTTTCCATTTGGCGAGGGACTGGACCACCTCCACGGTCTCATCCGGGTCAAATGCCATGTCGAAGGCCACGGGCCGCTCGACTCCGTTTAAGTTGTCGTTCAGACCGCTGCTTTTCGTCACGAACAGCGGGGCAGAGATGCGCTCCAGATTCATCTCGCGGCCGAACTCCTTCTGGAATGTATCGCGGATGTACTTGATTGCCTCCTGGGTCTCGCGGACCGTAAGGCGCGGGTCATAGTTTTCCGGTATGATCAGGTTCATGGAAAGCTCCTCCTAACTCTCTCTGGAATATATTTGCGGGTAAATTGGAAAATACTCCTTTACCGGCACAATTGTATCTATTATAATAGATATTAAGAAATTTGACAAATAAATTTCAAAGAAATATCCGGGAAAGTGTGCTATACTTAACATGACTGAGGAGGAGGGTATGGATATGGCAGAGAAGTATGTGATCACGATCGACAGACTGTACGGAAGCGGCGGACGCATCATGGGGCGGAAGCTGTCGGAGGAACTGGGGATCCCGTTCTACGACGAGGAGATCCTGAAGATGGCTTCGGAGGAAAGCGCGGTCAGCGAGAATCTGTTCCGCTTAAACGATGAGAAGGCGGGGTCGAACCTGTTCTTCCGCGCGGTGGGCGGCCTTCACACCAGCCTGGAGGAACCGTCGGTGGACGACGATGTGACGTCTCCGGAGAATCTGTTCCGGTTCCAGGCCAGGATGATCCGCAGGGTGGCGGCCGAGCAGTCGTGCATCATCATGGGCCGCTGCGCCGATTTCGTGCTGAACGCGGTGGAATGTGAGAACCTGATCCGCCTGTTCGTGTACGCGGATATCACGACGTGTATCCGCCGCGTCATGGAGGTGGACGGCGTGGACACGAAGGAGGCTCTTCGCAGGGTGAACCGGATCAGCAAGCAGCGCCGCGATTATTACAAGTATTATACCGGCAAGGAATGGGAGGACATGGCCAATTATGACCTTCCGATTAACGCTTCCGCGCTGGAGCTTGATCAGGCGGCGGAGCTGGTGAAGACATATCTGCGCCTGCGGGGGATCCGTTTTTAGGGGAATACGACAGAGATAGGAGTGCTTACAGATCATGGCAGAAAACCGGGATTACAGGACGATGCTCAAGCGGGCGCGCAGAAGGCGGCAGGGAGGAGATTACAGGCCGTATCTGTTCGCGGCGGCGGGTCTGATCATCCTTGTCGTTCTGATCATTCTCATCATACGGGCGGCCGGCGGCGGTCCGTCAGATACGGAAGGGACAGAGGCGGCCGCGACGGTGACCGAGGAGACCACCGTGGACGCGGAAGCGATCCGTCAGTCGGAGGAGGCCGAGCGGCAGCGGCTGGAGGAGGAATCCAGGGCCGCCGAGGAACAGGCCCGCCAGGATGTGGTGGATTCCTATACGAATCTTGGCCTGATCCAAATAGACGGCGGATATCTGAATGTGCGAAAGACCGCGTCTTCCGACGGAGATATCATCGGCAAGATGCAGGCGGACAGCGTCTGCGAGATCCTGGGGCAGGAGGGCGACTGGTACCATATCAGTTCCGGCCGGGTGGACGGATATATCTCGACGCAGTTTGTGCTGACCGGCGATGAGGCGAGGGCGCTGGCGAAGGATCAGGTGCAGCTGCGCGCCATTGTCAATGTATCGGAGGACGAGAGCCTGAATATCCGGCAGACGCCGGAGATCACGGATACGAATGTAGTCGGACAGGCGCTGGCGGGGGACCGCTATGTGGTGGAGGAGCAGCTGGACGGATGGGTGAAGATCGCCAGCGGCTACATTTCCTCCGACTATGTGGAGGTGAAGCTGGCTCTCAATGAAGCCCGGAAGATGGATCTGAAGGCGATGGCCATCAGCAAATACAAGAATCTCCTGGTCTCCAAGGTGACCGATTATCTGAATGTGCGCAAGACGCCCGCCGACGAGGGCAACAACAATATTATCGGGAAGCTTCCCAGCAAGGCGGCCGCCGATATCCTGGAGACGGAGGGAGACTGGTACAAGATCAAATCCGGATCGATCACCGGTTATGTCTCTGCGAATCCGGATTATGTGGCGACCGGACAGGAAGCGGTAGATCTGGCTATGAATACGGCGACACTGATGGCTGTCGTCAATACGGACAAGCTCAATGTGCGCAAGGAGCCGAACACGGACTCCGGCGTGTGGACGCAGATCTCCAAGGAAGAGCGGTATCCGGTGATCAGTCAGCTGGACGGCTGGGTCCAGATCGAGCTGGACGCCGGCGATATGGAGGACAGCGACGCCGCGTATATTTCCACGCGGGATAATAACGTGGAGGTGCGTTACGCGCTGGATGAGGCGATCAAATTCTCGCCGCTTGAGGAGATCGCCAACCAGCAGGCCGCCAGACGCGCGCAGATCGTGAATTTCGCTCTCAGATATGTGGGCAATCCCTACGTCTGGGGCGGCACCAGCCTGACGAACGGCGCCGACTGTTCCGGTTTCGTCCAGTCCGTCATGAAGAATTTCGGGATCTCGCTGCCCAGAGTCTCCAGGGATCAGGCGAATTCCGGACGCGCGGTCACGTCGAGCCAGATGCGTCCCGGCGACCTGATCTTCTACGCCAACAGCAGCGGCACGGTAAACCATGTGGCCATGTACATCGGCAACGGACAGATCGTCCACGCGGCGAGCACCAGAAGCGGTATCCGCATCTCTACATGGAATTACCGGACGCCTTACAGGATCCGCAACGTGATCGACTGACGGGCAGGCCGGCATACGCGCGGGTCGGAAGAATAAGAGAAAAGATTAAGTCAGAGAAATGATAAACAGGAGTTCCCGGCGGAGAATGGTTCCGCGCCGGGAACTCCTGCTTTTATTACGTCAGCATGCGAACAAGGCGTCAGTGACTCCTTGCTCGTATTTTCATGCGGGCAAAGCGCTTTCAGGCCAGCTTCAGAATACCGCGAAGATAGCGGTTCAGATCTTCAGGATCCGCAAACAGATCTTCTGCATATTCCAGATAGGAGTATTTTTCTTTATATTCGCTTTTGAACACAGGTCTTCGGATATCTGCAAAGCAGGGCAGAAAGAGCCCCGTTTTTTTCGTATAGCAGTTCTGCGGCGATGCCTTTTCCCTTGCGGAACGCTCCACGTACTCCCCGACGCTCTTATGGATCGCGGTATCCTCATAGGGGAGATAATAATAGTTCCGGTAATCGGGGTAAAAATGCTTCAGCGTCCCGCGGTACAGATCCAGTTTAAGAGACAGGATATTGCCGGAGAGGGCGGCATGGCAGGCGCAGGATCCGGCAGAGACTGTCGTGGTGATATCGACGGGCACGGTATATTCGCTGGAAACGCGGAGCGCAAGTACCGGCCGCGGGTCCCCGAACAGGTCCGAAACCTGGCGGACAGCCTGGTCGAGCAATATAAAATCATGCTCAAGAAGATCCGGATAATTCAGGATCGGAAGGATAAGCGGCATTCCTTCCAGGTCCTCCCGGTTATGGAGCATCAGCATATCATAGAGCCGGTCGTCATGGCTGCGCAGATAGGCATGATAGACTTCAATCAGCTGGCCGCCGCTGTACTGGTCTTCCCGGAAAATACCGAGAAAGCGCTCAATAGATTTCTGCTTCAGGCTTTCCAGACCGAGAAGGGAACGGTAGGGTTTGATCCGCCGGTAGATGTCGATGCTTTGGACCGCGGAGAAATCATATTTAAACCCGAGGGCATGACAGCGTTTCAGAAGGTAGGGAATGTCGAAGCCGTCGCCGTTATAATGGACGACGGCCGCAAACTGTTTAAGGAATCCGAAAAACTCTGTCAGGATCGCCCATTCGGCGTCGGGCGTATCGGCGAACCACTGGATCAGCTGCCAGCTTCCGCCGCGGAAGTATGTACAGCCGATCAGATAGAGCTGTGAGTGTTCGCCGGAAAACCCGGTGGTCTCGATATCGAAGAAGAGGAGCTCTTCCAGGCGTCCCAGCCGGCCGAGCGGGTACGTGTCCGGAAGAGAGATGCTCTTTTGTACGGTGATCATGGAAAGGTGCCTCTTTCTCTGAAATTATGCGCCGATCTACACAAACAGGGTGCATCCCTGTTTTTTGAATTCCTCGATCTTCCGGTCGATCAGCTCGGCGGGGACGCCGAGATATTCAGCCAGACAGTCCCGGCAGAGAAAGCTGGTACTGCCCCGGTTGATGAATTTTTTGTGGGCGCCGATCTCGTTAGGGGTCAGAGGACGCCCGCACCGCATGCAGGCGCTCATCGTGTCCGTTCGACCACCTTCGCGCGGTAGACGGCGCAGTCGTATGCGTCCAGGTCTTTGCAGAAGGTGGAATTGACGACAGTGGCCTCTTCGCCGGTCCACAGTTCCGTCATCTTAAGCGTGCGCCCGGTGCTGTGGGGCAGGCCGACTTCATCCAGGTTGAACCGCGCTGCGCATTTCTGGTCGCTGAGATTGAAAAGACCGATGGCCAGGTCGCCGTCCGCCAGATGCTTTGCGTAAAGAAGTACGTCGTCGCCGCACCAGATGCCGGTCAGCTTAAACGGCTGGCGGCAGGCCGGATCCTGGTTGATGCGGATCAGTTCTTCATTGGTCAGGATCTTCTTCGTCATGTCGTTCATATTCCGCACGTCGCAGCCGATCATGAGCGGCGAACCTAAGAACGCCCAGATGGAGAAATGGGTCCTGTACTGGGTGTCATTGCAGCCGGCAAGGCCCACATTTCCCTTGCCGTACATGCCGACGATCAGCATATCCATATCGTTGAAGCA
Source organism: uncultured Lachnospiraceae bacterium (assembly GCA_947600145.1). Classification (GTDB taxonomy): domain Bacteria; phylum Bacillota; class Clostridia; order Lachnospirales; family Lachnospiraceae; genus UBA3402. The sequence continues at coordinate 7,674 of CANQGA010000136.1, forward strand.
TCCGACGCCGTTAAACGGATGGAGCCGTTCCTGCTGCTTCACCAGATCCTTTACCGACTGCCAGGTGTCGAAAATGTCGCCGGTGGAACGCCACATGGACGCGCCGGTGGTCTTGATCCACTCGTGGGTCTCGTCCGCGCCCCAGGAGCAGGCGGAGAACAGGATATCGCGTCCGCAGTTATCCAGGGCCAGACCCATGCGGCCGTAGAGGTATTTGCCGGCGATGATGGGGCTGTGGTAGCAGTAGTCGTATTTGAGGAAATCCACGCCCCAGGACGCGAATGTCTCCGCGTCGATGAATTCATGCTCAAAGCTGCCGGGATAGCCGGCGCAGGTCAGATTGCCGGCGCAGGAATACATGCCGAATTTGAGTCCCTTAGAGTGGACGTAGTCGGCCACGGCCTTCATTCCGTGGGGGAATTTGGCCGGATCGGCGACGAGACGGTCGGAAGCGTCCCGCTCCCGAAGGGACCAGCAGTCGTCGACGACCAGATATTCATAGCCCTTTTCGGGCAGGCCTTCCTTTACCATGGCGTCCGCTGTCTCGAAGATCAGCTGCTCATTGATATTGTTCCCGAAGGTGTTCCATGAGTTCCAGCCCATGGGCGGCGTCAGTTTTACCATAGAGTCTCTCCTTTGTCAAAATGATGGGAGTTTTACGGTTTCGAAGCTATTATAAACGATAATACGAGAAATGGAAACCAGAATATT
>CANQGA010000137.1 GCA_947600145.1 uncultured Lachnospiraceae bacterium
CCGCGCGGATCGGATAGACTTCGTGGTTCTCGCTCACCATGATATTGATATCATCAGAAAGCCGGATCTCGAAATCGCCGGTCAGGAAACGGATCCTGACCATATCGCCCCGCTCCATGCCATAGCCGCGCATATCTCCCTGCTTCTCCGGCGCTCCCGTTATCAGCTCGCTTCCCCGGACATATCCGATCTTCACCGGATTCTTGCGGTACAGACGCATTCCTTCTGTATCCGCCTGTTTCTGCGTGACATCAAGGATATCCGTATCCGTCAGATACCTGCGCGTCTTCTTTTCAAGCAGATCCCAGACGGCCTGTCCGGGATCGCCGGCGTTTTCAGCTTCTTCCGCGCCGGAAGTCCCGCCTGACGGCACCTTCAGAAACCCTCCTGCTTTTGTTTCGTGCCCGCCTCCGCCGCACAGATACGCGGCCAGATCATCCGCCCGTGTTTCCTTCACATAGCTGCGGATGGAAAGCTTGGCGCCGTTCGGAAGCATACAGTACACGACGCAGATATCCACGCCGTCCACTTCTATGATCATATCGCTGATGATGCCCAGTATATTGGTATCAAAGGTATCCGCCCTCACGATCGCAAACCGGTAATCCTCATCATACCTGCAGTGGTCCAGGGCGTTCTTGACCACATCCAGATCGTCCCAGGAAATATTGGCATTGCGGAACAATGTAATAACATTTTTGGAAAAATGGAGCTGATCCCTCGCGTCCTTGTCCGCCGGATGGAAGATCTCCTGAAGCGCGCCGGTATCCGTATAGAGTCCATAATACAGGGCCGTAGCCAGCTTCGGATTGCCATTGATCCAGTCCCATCCGCATCCGGCCTCCCGCAGCATCTCACAGACGACGGTCGCGCAGGAACCGTAATTGGCGGCGATGCGCGTCCGCTCCGGATCCGCGCAGCCCTGAAATAATCTTGGCGACTGCTGGTGATGATCGATCACGGCGACCGTGTGTCCTTCCGTATGCCCGCAGACCGGCGGCCGGGTATTGCTCTCTCCCGGCTGGCAATCCACCATAACAAGAAGCTCCGGCTCGGGGATCGAAGAGACATGCTCCACAGGAATTCCCAGGTGCTCCACCATCAGAAGCAGATTCCTCTTCTGAATCTCTGCGGAACCGCCGTAAACAAAACGGACCTTTTTGCCCTGTTCCTTCAGGTACGTATATACCGCAAAACCGCTGGCCAGGGCGTCCGCGTCCGGGACGTTATGGCACTGGATCACAATATCATCGTATTTTAACAGATCTGTAAGCTTCATCCCTTTTCCCCTCTCAGACTGCCTTCTCAAAAGGTCCCCGGAAGCCGCGCCGTCCGCGGATCCGCCGGAATCTCCCCTGTCATTTTATCACAGCCGGCGTTCTTCTTCAACCTGAACGTCCCTGCAGACAAACATTCCAGCCATCTTCGTGATGCGGATGCCGCCCTTCTCACGGATCTTTCTCTCCAGAAACAGTCTGAATTCATCCTTCCGCTGGTTCAGATACTCTCCCTGATTCCCGTGACAGGAAAGAATATAATCGAGAAGCGGCTCAGCTTCGTCCACCAGCAGATAATCGTCATACAGGACCTGCTCCACCCGGCCGAAGACCCGCTCAAGCATGACGCGGCCGTTCTCCAGACCGAACAGCTCGTAGAGGGCCACGTCGGAAAGCGTGATCCTGGGATCAAATTCCTGCACCAGGGACGTGATCTCCTTCATATGTTCCCGCCCGTAAGTGCTGCAGTAGAAGACGCCGTCCGGTCGCAGCACCCGCCGGATCTCTCCCAGCGCCTGAGGGATATCCTTTACATAGAACAGGACATGGTTCGCGATCACCGCGTCGAAGGAATGATCCCCGCAGGACAGCCTCTGGCAGTCCTCCACGCGGAAATGCAGGCCGCATCCCGGCCCGCCGCTGTCTATATCTGTCCTGCCGTCGCCGGATATGTCTGTCCCGCTGCCGCCGGCTGCATCCGCTGCTCCGCTGCCATCCGCGCCTTGCTTCTTCTTCCTCAAGGCTGCCCCAAGCCGTGCCGCCGCGTCCTCCACCATGCCCTCCGACACATCGGTCACGTCGATCCGCCGCGAAGCGATGAGCCCCGGCTCCACATGCTGCCACAGCTCCCCGTTGCCGCAGCCCACCTCCAGGATATCTGCCGCCGCGTCAAAGTCGATCTGCGACGCCAGCCAGGAAAACCAGCCGGCCGGATTGTGGGAAAATCTCCGGTGAAGAGCGATGCGCACATCGATATTGACGGCGTTTTTGTACTGCTCCACCACCGCGTGTTCCATGCTCGTCAGATGGATCAGGTGCAGGATCCGGCTCCAGTCCACCTGTTTCGATTCATCCACCATCCGCTCCGTATCCTCCAGAGCCTGGTTCATACTCTCCAGATGGCGTATCCTCTTGCGGATCAGGTCTTTCTGCATGGCCAGGGAACGGGTCACGTCCTCCGCGTCGTCTCCCATGGGCATTGCCATGATCTCATCCAGGGAAAAGCCCAGATAACGCAGGGACAGGATCCGCTGCAGCCGCCCGAAATCTTCGTCGCTGTACAGCCGGTAGCCATTTTCCCCCACCCGGCTTGGCTTTAAGATACCCTGCTTATCGTAAAACCGGATCGTCCGGATCGTCACATTCGCCTTTTTCGCGAACTCGCCGGATGTGTAGTAACCGTTCTGCACGCCTTCACCTTCTCTCTGTCCCGTTTTCGCGCCGCGTTCATACCGGCGGGCACACGGAGCGGTCCGAGGCCTTCGTTTCCTCCTCCGCCTTCAGTCTCTTCCACTGCAGCATCCCCAGGCAGAGAAGGATCGGGAACAGGACCGCCATCATAAGCCCGCTCTTTAAGTCTCCTGATTCCACCGACGCCATTCCCACCACGGTCGGGCCCAGGGAGCATCCCATGTCGCCGGCCAGAGACAGAAGCGCGAACATGGCCGTTCCGCCGCCTTTCAGCGTCGCCGTCGCGAGACTGAAGGTTCCCGGCCACATAACTCCCACCGAAAAACCGCAGATGCCGCAGCCCGCCAGACCGATCACGGGCACCGGCGCGTATACCGCCAGCAAATAGCTCAGGATGCACAGAAGTCCGCAGAAGATCATGAACCGCATCAGGGGGATCCGGTCCGCCAGCTTCGCGTGCAGCACCCGGGCCGTGCCCATAAGCGCCGCGAACATACACGGTCCGGCCAGGTCTCCCACCGCCTTGTCCACATGCAGTCCGGCCTCCGCGAAGGCGGACGCCCACTGGCTCATGGCCAGCTCCGACGCCCCCGCGCACAGCATCAGCACGCAGAAGACCCAGAACATCTTCCGGCGCAGAAGCCGCGGGATCGGCATGGTCTCATGCTCCTCCTCCAGCGTCCTGATGGGTACTTTCAGAAAATAAAACGCGTTGCAGGCCGGAACAAGCGCCCACAGGACGCAGAGGACCCGCCAGCTTCCCATCCCCGCCGCGGCGAAGAACACCGTGGACAGCAGCACCACGGCCATCTGTCCCCAGCAGTAAAACGAATGCAGAAGGCTCATGGCCGCCGCCTTGCCCTCCGTCGGACACGCCTCCACGATAGGGCTTATCAGAACCTCGATCAGGCCTCCGCCCAGCGCGTAGAAGACCACGCAGACCAGAAGCCCCGCGTAAGCATTGCCGGACAGTCCCCCGGCAAGTCCCGGCAGCACCGCCATGCCGGCAAGCCCCAGGGCCGCGCAGATATGGGCGGCTACCACTCCGACACGGTAGCCGACACGGTCGATCAGCACCGCCGACGCCAGGTCCACCGTCAGCTGAATACCGAAATTAAGCGTGATCAGCAGGGTGATCTTGTCCAGAGAAATACCGTACTGGGACTGAAATGTCAGAAATAAAAGGGGCGACAGGTTATTGACGATGGCCTGGGTCACATACCCCAGATAACTGGCCCATATGGTATGCTGATAGTTCAGAGAGCGGTTCTTCATCCTTGTTCCTCACAGTGTATTCATTCTCTTTATCATATTCCGCTCCCTGCACATAAGGAACGGAACTGATACGATCCTTACTGAGAGTATACCAGTTCCGCCGGTTTTGTCCACATTTTTTATTGAATATCCGTCTGAAAATTTCTACTCGAACCGCACGATCTCCCTTCTGAGACGCTTCATGATCTTCTTCTCAAGCCTGGATATGTAGGACTGGGAGATCCCGAGAAGATCCGCCACTTCCTTCTGGGTCATCTCCTCCCCGTCAGCCGTCGTAAGGCCGTAGCGAAGCTCCACGATCTTCTTCTCCCGGGGACTTAAACGGCTGATCGCCATATTCAGAAGATCCCGCTCCGTCTCCTGCTCCAGATTCTTATAGATCACGTCCTCGTCCGTTCCGAGAATGTCCGACAGCAGCAGTTCATTTCCGTCCCAGTCCACGTTGAGCGGCTCGTCGATGGAGACCTCCAGCTTCGTCTTGTTGTTGCGCCGCAGATACATCAGGATCTCATTCTCGATGCACCGGGAAGCGTAGGTCGCCAGCTTGATATTCTTGTCCCGGTTAAAGGTATTGATCGCCTTGATCAGCCCGATCGTCCCGATGGAGATCAGATCCTCCACGCCTACGCTCGTGTTGTCGAATTTCTTCGCGATATAGACCACAAGCCGCAGATTGTGCTCGATCAGCGAGGATCTGGCCTCCTTATCCTGCTCTGTTCCCAGCATCTGGATCATGCGGTTCTCCTCGTCGCTGCCCAGCGGAGACGGCAGGATGTCCGCGCCCCCGATATAGTGGATCTCCCCCTCCTTCTGAAACAGCATTTTCTTGAAACTCGGCACCGCCCTGAAATGAAACCGGCTCGGTATTGATACCTTGACCACCATCGGTAGTTCCTCCTTTTCGTCTGATATAGATTTATAACTCTCTGTGAAGCAGCACATCATAGCTTCCGTCCTGTGAGACGGGGAAAGGAGCCCGGGCGACCCAGGGCCGGCAGTCCCCTCCGGCGGCCGCGGCACTCCCTGCCGGCGGCAGACGGTTCTGTCCCCGGAGAACCCTCCCGCATTCCTCGATGGAATCGATCTGCATGGCTTCCATGACCCCGAACGGATTGCCGACCGTCCGGTAAGATAGCCAGCGGATCCGGCCGCCTCCCGCGCCCTCCGCCTTAAGTTCCTTCCATACCCGCTCCGAAACAACACTCACCGGTCCGCCGCTTTCCGGCTCCGTAAGGCTGTTTCCGCTGTCCCGGTAGGCCATCGCCTCCAGGCGCTTCTCTCCGGCGCGAAGCGTCACCATGCAGAGCCTCTCCTTCTCCTTGCGCGTTTCAGAGGCCGCAAGCCACAGATACCGAAAGAGGAACACCGCGCCGAACGCGGCAAAACACAGGGCCGCAAGCGACATCTCCCGGCCTCCTGTCAAAAAGCGTGCCAGACCGTATCCCAGCATCGTATGGTCATAGATCAGCCCCATCCCGCCGCCGACACATACCGCCGCAAACAAAAACAGCATCGTCTCCCGCGCCAGCTCCCGCGCGCTTTCCGGCCGAAAGGCCAGCCGCACCATGAGAACCGGAGCCGCAAGCCCCGCCGCGAGAAAGACCGCGCCTGTCGCCGCGGCCGTCATGTTCCGCGTCAGATATCCTGTTCCCCATACCGCCGCGCAGGCGATCACCGCGCCCAGGGCAGCGGAGCCGCAGAGACGAAGCCGGGCAGCCCTGCGCTTTAGGATCTTCCCGGACAGCAGCAGCAGGATCAGGTTCATTGAGAAATTCACGAAAAAGAACACGTCTATGTACCATCGATACCGCAAACCACTCTCCCCCTGTCTCACAACGTCCATTATAGGCAATTTCCTGTTCGGATTTTGTCAAACGAAGGGAACTCCTCTTAAATTTTTCTCGTCTGAAATCGCGAATTTCTCCGCATACAGGCAGAAATTCGACATGACGCATGTCTTCTGATGTTACAGATTGACAGAAATGCAGAGAACAGGCCGCGGCGGCATCTTCCCGAAGAGGCAGCGCGCCGGCGGCTTTCCCGCATACTGACGTCAAAAAAAGCGCCCCTGAACGGGGCGCCTCTCTCTCGTAAGATAAACAGCTTATCTCTTATTCTTCAAAAAATCCGGAATCGTAATATCCTTCATATTCGTTGTCGGCCTGTAGCCCTGCGCTCCCTGACTGCCCATCTGTCCGTTCATGCCTCCCGCCGGACCCTGCCGGGTTCCGAACGCGGACGGAGATGCAGGAGTGGTAGCGGCCGCCTCAGCCGCGCCGGGCGTCTTAGTCTGGCGGAAAGCGCCGAAATTCGCGCCCATGCTGCCCGCGGTCTTGGCTACCGATCCGCCCGCCTGCTCGTCCAGACCTGTCGCGATAACGGTGATCGTCGCCTCATCCTGGGCATTCTCATCGTACATGGCGCCGAAAATGATATTCGCCTCATCGCCGGCCAGTTCCTGCACGTAGCTCGCGGCCTCATTCGCCTCGATCAGGCTGATGTCGCCGGAGATATTGATGATCACATGGGACGCTCCCTCGATGGTGGTCTCAAGAAGCGGACTGGAAACGGCCTGCTTCACGGCCTCCAGAGCCTTCTCGTCGCCCTTGGCACGTCCGATGCCGATATGGGCGATGCCCTTGTCGATCATGACGGTCTGCACGTCGGCAAAATCCAGGTTGATCAGACCCGGGACGTTGATCAGGTCTGTGATGCCCTGAACAGCCTGCTGAAGGACCTCATCAGCTTTCTTCAGCGCGTCCGGCATCGTCGTGCGGCGGTCCACGATCTCAAGAAGCTTATCGTTGGGGATCACGATCAGCGTATCCACGCTGTCCTTTAAGCGCTCGATTCCCTGGACCGCGTTGGTCATACGGGTCCTGGCCTCGAACTTGAACGGCTTGGTCACAACGCCGACCGTCAGGATGCCCATGTCCTTGGCGATCCTGGCGATCACGGGAGCCGCGCCGGTACCGGTGCCGCCGCCCATGCCGCAGGTAACGAATACCATATCCGCGCCGCGCAGGGCCTGAGCCAGCTCCTCCGAGCTCTCCTCTGCCGCCTTCTCGCCGACTTCCGGACGGGCGCCCGCGCCCAGCCCCTTGGTCAGCTTCTCGCCGATCTGCATGGCGGTCGGGGCCTTGCAGAACTGCAGGGCCTGCTTGTCCGTGTTGATGCCGATAAACTCAACTCCGGCGATATTCTCATCGATCATGCGGTTCACCGCGTTATTGCCTGCGCCGCCTACACCTACCACAATGATACGGGCGGAACTCTCCGCTTCATTTATCTTAATCTCTAACAAGACAACGTCCTCCTTTTTTTACGTGTATCCCCCACGCATATTCTGTTCTCGTCTAATGTAAAACCAGCCTACTTAATATCATATTTGATTTCATACAAAATATCAACCACTTTTTTTACAAAATTTCGTTTATTCCGTAAAATTTTTTTTGAATGTCGTTACCAGGTCTTCCTTGTTTTCATCGTAGTTGTCCAGATAGAGGGTGCCGTCCAGATCGCGGATCTGGGGCATCATATTGGCAAGCAGGGAGATCTTGCCGTCCATCTGGGAGCTGTCGCCCAAGACCACCTCCACATTGCCGATCTTCAGATTCGCTTCTCCCTTTGAATTGTACCGGATGCCGTCGACTTCAAGCTCGCGCAGGGAAAGAAGCTGGGTCAGGTTCAGGATCTCCTCAAAGATCCGGGTATCCTCCACAGGCAGAGGGCGATGGAGCACGATCTGCCCGAATTTGAGTCCCGAGATCTGGGGGATCCCGGGAAGCGCCGTGTCCGTACTCTCCACCACAATGCCGTCCTTGTCGAAATACATATAGCTTCCCATATACGACACATACCCCACAACGCTCTTTTCATGGACGATCACTTCCAGATGGGTGGGACTGATAAAATCCAGCTGATAGTTTTCGACAAAGGGGATCTGGATATGCTCCTGCGTCTTCTCCTTCAGGAGTATATAGGCGCTGTTTAAGTCCATGCTCTTCTGAAACAGAAAACTCACGATCTCGTTCTCCGTATAGCGGCTGTTGCCGACAACGGTTATCTCCCTCACATTGACGGACAGGATCACCACAGCGGCGGAAATAACGGCCACAACGAACAGGAACAATCCCATATGCGGTTTTCGGTCTGACGTATCTCCCATAGATCCTCCAACTCTGCTGAAAACGGCTTTCACGGGGCTGGCGGCCTCGGTGTTCCACTTCGGGGAAATAGAGATCCCGGAGCTGAAAGCGCTGCTCCGGGAGAACGACATTCAAGTGAGGCTGCGGTGATATGATC
>CANQGA010000138.1 GCA_947600145.1 uncultured Lachnospiraceae bacterium
TGGTTCGGAATAGTGTAGTGCTGGCGGTCTATCTCTTGTTTTCGGTTGCTTGCTTCCTTACCGTACATGAGCATTCTCTGAAGGCTTCTCTTTACTCTTTATAACTTTTCCCACCGGAACAACTGCTTTCCACAGCAAGATGCAGTCAGCCCATCAACCCTCCCGCGCCTGCCGCCCAGGCCGCGATCTTCTCCGCCCCCGCTGCGCATACCAGCATCACAATCTCACACCGCTGCAGGAACCATCCGGCGATATCGCCGGTGATACCGCCGAATTCCCGGTACGCCGCGATCCGGTAATGGAGAAAGCACAGAGCGGCTCCGGCGATCGCGGCCGCGCCCGTAACCGGACTGCACCACAGCATGGCGGCGCAGGCGGCTGCCGCCGTCAGCACAAGCACCGCCGCGGTCGTTTTCTTCCGCGCCGGTTCCGTATTCTCATGAAGCATGCCGTCTTCCCGCGCGTTTCGGAAAAGAACCGCGGCCAGACCGCTGAGCGCCCGGGAGAGCACGAAAGACACCGCGATGACCGGCGCCGCGGGGCCGTTTCCGATCTCTCCCAGAAGCGCCGCCTGCAGAAGCAGATACGCGCACAGCGCCAGCACCGCGAATGACCCGATATGCGGGTCCTTCAGGATCGAAAGCTTCTTTTCCCGGTCCGCCCACGACGCCCTGGCGTCCACCGTATCGCAGAATCCGTCCATGTGAATGCCGCCCGTAACCGCCAGCGGGATCAGCGCAGCCACAGCTCCGTCCAGGAACGGGCTGACCGCCAGGCACGCGCCGATCTTCTTCCAAAGCAGGAACAGCGCCCCGATCACCGCCCCGACCAGCGGAAAAAAGCACAGCGCGTAGCGGCGGTTCTCCGATTTCCACGCAACCGGCGGCATCGGGATCCTGGAATACGTCTGAAAGGCCGTGATCAGCGAGTAAAGTATCTTCATGCGTAATTTCTCCTATCTCAATATCGACAGATCCTTCCGCACCACCGGGATCCCGTAGACGCACTCCACGACGCGGTCGGCCATCTGCGCCGTCAGCCGGTTGATCGTGCCCAGTACCCGGATATACTCCGCCGTGCCTTCCTCATAGGAAAGGCCGTCGCTTCCGACCTCATTGGTCACGATCACAAGCTCTGCGGAAATGTCCTTAAGACGCCGGAAGCCGCGCAGGATCTTCTCCGTCGGATCGCAGATCAGGCCGTCCTTAAACATCTCGTTGGCACAGAGATTAGCCGTACATTCCAAAAGGATCCCGCAGCCGCGCGGCAGCCGAAATTCCGCAGTCCCCTCGCCTGCACCCTTCGGCGCAGCAAGCCCGTCGATATCCGTATACCGTTCGATCGTCTCAAATCCCTTTCCGGCCCGCAGTTTGCGGTGCCGGGCGATCGCCGCCATCGCCTCCTCACCGTAAGGCTCCATCGTGGCGATATAGTATTTCTTTCCCGCAAATTTTTCTAAAAGCCGCTCCGCGTAATGGGACTTGCCGCATTTGGCTCCGCCTGTCACCAGTGTCATCATGTCAGCTTCACATACCTTTCCAGACCGATCTCCTCGAAACGGTGCGCGCTTCGGTACACGGCCAGCGCGCCGTCCAGAAGCGGCAGAAGCATCACCGCGCCGGTTCCCTCGCCCAGGTGCATCCCGGCGTCGATGACCGGTTTTAAGCCGATCGCCGCAAGCAGCAGACGGCCGGCCGGTTCTCCGGACTGATGGCCCGCGAGCATATAGGCCTTCACCGCCGGCGCCAGCCGGTACGCCAGAAGCGCTGCCGCCGCCGAGATCAGTCCGTCAATGATCACGGGGATCCCATAGATCCCTCCGCCCAGGAACATCCCCGCCATCGCGCCGATATCAAAACCGCCTACCTTGGAAAGGATATCCAGCGGGTCGTCCGGGGACGGCTTGTTTTCGCGGATCGCCTTTTCAATGACAGCGATCTTCCGCTCAAGTCCCGCGCTGTCCAGTCCAGCGCCGCGGCCGGTCACCTTCCGCGGTGGAAGCGCCAGAAGCACCGATGCCATGGCCGCGGCCGTCGTCGTGTTGCCGATGCCCATCTCGCCCGCGGCGGCGATCTGTACGCCTCTCTGCTTCAGGACTCCCATGATATCGATTCCCAGCTGAATGGAGCGCCGCGCTTCCGCGCGCGTCATCGCCGGACCGGCGGCGATATCGGCGGTTCCGCGGGCGACCTTCCGCATAAGAATGTTCTCATTTTCCACATCCGCCGCCATCCCCGCGTCAACGACCAGAACCTCCGCCCGATAGGCGTCCGCCAGCTGATTGATACTGGAAGTGCCGTTCGCCATGCTTTCCGCGCAGAGGGCCGTCACCGAACTGTCCGACTGGGTCACTCCCTCCGCCGTGACGCCGTTGTCCGCGCACATAATTACTACGCACCGGCGGCTGATGTCAACGTCTGCCGTCCGCTGCGCCGCGGCGATCTTCTGCACCATTTCCTCCAGTTCGCCCAGGCCGCCCAGGGGCTTCGCGACGCTGTCCCAGCGGCTTTTCGCGGCCAGATACGCCTCCATATCAGGGGGAGCGATCTCACAGCGCGCAGGATCCGCGCCCCGCGGACTCCCGGTCTGTTCTATCCGGCTTTCAGTCTGTTCCATTCTCTTGCACGTTTCCGTGTCTGTCTTTTTCCGCGGCCGCAAAAGCGGCCGTTTTGTCTCCAATTCCATCTATAACTTCCTCTCGCAGCTGTTCCGGCGGGTTCACATCGACCCGAACAGGCTCAGCTGCTCATACTCCTGACTCCGCGCAAGCATTTCCGGCGTCTTCGTCAGAAGCTTTGCCGCGCCGGCGTCGTCGTTCAGCCATGTCTCAAGCTCGTCCGCCTCCAGGATCAGCGGCATCCGCTCATGGACCGGCGCGACGGAAGCGTTGGCCTGCGTCGTCAGGACAACGAAACGGTCTTCGCCGTCAAATCTCCGGTACAGCCCCACCATATAGAAAACAGGGGACTCCCGGTGCGTGAAAACCGCCTTCTCTTTCCTGCGGTTCCACTCGTAGAATCCGGCCGCGGGCACCGCGCAGCGTCCGCTTACGGGAATTCCGACCGGCGCCGGCTTCGCCGCGCGCAGGCTTTCCTGAATTGCAGGTTTCACCGCACGAAAGCTTTCTGTAAAGGGCGCCTGTTTCGACATGCGCATGCTCTCCCGGAAAATCGGTTTCTCCGCCGCGGTCTCCGCCCTGGCATTAATAAGGAGACGCTGCGCTTTCCTTCCCGGCAATTCCGTCTTATATGAATCCCGGCTATACACATCTCTGCGATCTGTTTCACCATTATCCTGCGGATATCCCCAGCGCATCCGTCTCAGAAGGATTCTTCCGTTCTGCCCCAGCACAAGCACCGCGTTCTGCGATGGACAGACATCAACCGTCCCCTCTTCCGCGGCCCGCACCAGATCTCCCATATAAGCGTCATCCGCATCACCGGCAAGACGCTGCAGCGCCTTCACCGCTTCCATGTCCACATAATACCTGCTGCACATAACCAAACCTCATCCTGTTTCCGCCGCTTGTCCGCATTCTCCTTAACCTGCGCTGCCCCGATCTGTCGTCAGCCGCCCGTAAGCTCGATCCGGTAAATGCATTTCTCCGTCTCGCCGGACCGGATCCGCATATCATTGTCTCCGGGCAGTTCCACGATCTCCACAAGGCGCAGTCCCGCATACTCGCAGGTCTTTCTCGACGCCGCGTTATCCGGATTGCAGGTGATGATCAGATACTCCATCCCGTGTCTTCCGGCCAGTTCAAACAGCAGCCGGCACGCTTTCCCCGCGTAATGATGCCCCCGGAAGGGCTCATAGACCCGGTAACCGATATTTCCGCCGTAATACACGTTCCGGTTGTGGCCGACCCGCAGATCGCAGACGCCCAGCTCCCGTCCCTGCCTGTCGCAGATGGTGAAATAATACGCCGGAAGCCAGCCTTTCGCCGGATCGCCGTCCGCTGTCTTCTCCAGCCTGAGCACGATCTCCTCATCCTGCAGAAACCCTGTATCCAGAAATTCCATATGCGTCCTCCCCTCTTTATCGGAACGGCCTGCCCCTCTTTCTGCCCCACCGCAGATAGAAATACGCCACCTCCATGATGCAGCACGCCGTCCAGCCCACCGGATAGCTGAAGCCCACCAGCCGCTCCGTATTGCTGATAAACCGCGTCATCACGAACAGGTACGCCTGCCGCACCGCCACGAAATTCAGAAGCATAATGACCATCGGCCCGGTGGAATCCCCGCGTCCGCGCAGGGCGCCCGCCAGCGTGTGGTTCACGCAGTTGAACAGCATAAAGAACACATTGGTCTGCAAAAACATGGCGCCGTATCGGATCACATCTGCGTCGCTGATGAAAAGCCGCGTTGCCGGCGCAGCGAAGATGAACAGAAATACCGCGATCCCCGCGGTCACTCCCACCGCCAGCAGCATCGAGTCCACGGTTCCCTTATTGACCCGGTCGTCCTTTCCGGCGCCGATATTCTGGCCCACGAAGGTAGTCGCCGCCTGGGCAATACTCTGCATCGGCAGCATGATGAACATGTCCAGTTTGTTGTAGCAGCTCCACCCCGCCATGCAGGCCGAACCGAAGCTGTTGATATAGGACTGCACGAACACATTGGAAAATGCAGTAATGACCGACTGGATGCCCGCCGGCAGGCCGATCATGAAGATCTGGCCCAGGATCGGCCGGTCGCACCGCAGATCCTTCCAGGTCAGCCGGTACTCGTCCTTCGTCCTCGTAAGCAGCACCAGGATCATGACCGCCGAGATAAACTGGGCGATGATCGTCGCGTAGGCCACGCCCGCGATCCCCGCGTGGAAGACCACCACGAACACCAGATCCAGGATCGCGTTCACCACGCTGGTAAAGATCAGGAACAGAAGCGGCCTGCGGGTATCTCCCACGGCCCGGAGGATTCCGCTGCCCATGTTGTAGACCAGAAGTCCGATGATCCCGGCGAAATAGATCCGCAGATAGACCGTCGCCGCGTCCATCACATCATCCGGCGTCGCCATGAAGACCAGCATGGGGCGCACCAGCAGGATCCCGATCACCGTGAACAGCACGCCGCAGACAAAGGTCACGAAGATCGTCGTCTCCACCGCCTTGTGAAGTCCTTTCTGATCCTTCGCGCCATAGTAGCGGCTGATCACAACGCCGGCCCCGACGGACACGCCGTTGAAGAAGAACACCAGCATATTGACGATCATCGTCGTCGAACCGACCGCCGCCAGCGCCTCCTTGCCGACGAAATTCCCCACGACCAGGGAATCCACTGTATTGTACATCATCTGGAACAGATTGCCGATGATGAGCGGAACGGAGAATTCAATAAGAAGAAGGATAATATTCCCTGTAGTCATATCCTTCGCGGATGATCTCTCTCTGATCTGCATGATCAAAACCTCCCTGAGCCTTATCCACACGCTGACTCTTGTTTCAGATGTAATGATTTAACGGAAATAGAAATAAAAAGAGCTCCCGGCCGGATTCGAACCGGCGACCTACGCATTACGAATGCGTCGCTCTACCAGCTGAGCCACGGAAGCTTCTCATTTTCAAAAAATGCTCTGAACGCAGAAAGCGCGCCGCCGGCGCCCTTATCTGTATGCATCTTTTGATGACCTCGCCGGGAATCGAACCCGGGTTTACGCCGTGAGAGGGCGTCGTCTTAGCCGCTTGACCACGAGGCCTTAGTGTTAATCGAGGCGACGGGATTCGAACCCACGGCCTCTGCGTCCCGAACGCAGCGCTCTACCAAACTGAGCCACGCCTCGATACCTTTGGTAGTATAATATGGATCACCGGAAATGTCAAGAAGTTTTTTTCTTTTCCGGGATTATTTTTTGGCGCGGATTTTATACGCCGCCTGCGGCTTCGCAGACGGCGTTTTCTTCCGATATGAATTTACTTCACCAAACTGTACAGACGATATGAATTTACTTCACCAGACTGTACAGCACCCGCTGGCACACGTTCTTGTTCTGAGCCCAGACCCCTTCAAACTGGGCCGGATCCACCGGGGAGGAACCGGTTCCCACCTCGATGGTCAGGCTGGGGATGCCCATCTTGCTGATGGCCCAGTCTTTATAGCCGGCCGGATCAAGCTTCGTGTAATCGGAATCGATCCAATACCCGGTCTCCTCGGATACCATTTCCGCCAGTTCCAGGTTCACGTCCCGCAGTTCGCCGCTCTGCTCAAAATACCAGTAGATAACGCCGCCCTGGGTGTGATAGCTGATAGTCCGCACGAACGGGTACGCCTTCGTCAGCTCGACAAGCGCCTTCGATTCCACCTCGGTCTCGATCGCCGTGCTCTTATAATGATCCGCCGACGGATGGCCCACATGGTCATTGTACAGATCCCATTTGGCGTCGAAGTTCCGGTTCAGATCCACGCCCATGGCGTTGGACTTCCAGACCCGGTAATAGGAGGCCGGATCGGAGGAGCCGTCCATCGCGCGGATCTGCTCCAGCCGCTCCCTCGTCTCCGGCAGATTCACGCCGTCCAGTCCCAGCTGGCTGATGGTGACGCCGTCCGGGTTGGTCATCGGGATGAAATGAACCGCCGTGTCAGCCAGAATGTCGCGCATTCCCATATCCTGATACAGCGTGTTGTCCCGGTACTGGGCAAGCAGCCTCTCCATCTGCCGCATGACGAGCTGGGTCGTCATGTATTCCCGGGCATGGATCGAGCCGAAGACCAGCACATGCCGGCTGGCCGTCTTCGGACCGACGATCACATGATAAAGCTGGCGGCCGTCCGCGGTCTGCGCCAGGGAATCCATCGTAAGATAATCGGAATAGCTGCTCAAAAGCTGCTGAAGATCCGACTCCATCTGGGAGTAGGTGTATTTCTGGCTGGTCAGGAACTGATAGGACGCGTCCGTTTCCTCCCCGACCTCCGCCAGATAGGAAGCCAGCGAGTAGCCGGTCTGCCCGTTATAAATGATCTGGTAGAAACCGTTTGTCTCCGTACTGACATAGCTCACGGTGTCGCCCAGAGGGATCTGGCAGATCTCGGAGGCCGATGTGGACGGCGAGGTCCGCAGCGTAATGCTCTCGTTGCAGTTGACTACCTGAAGCGTCGGATACTGACTCTCCGGCGCGGGAGGAAGAGTCTCCTGGGCGGCGTCTTCACCGGCGGCAGACGCCTCTTCCTGCGTTCCTGCCGCGCCCGCAGTTTCCGCCGTACCCGCAGTTTCCG
Source organism: uncultured Lachnospiraceae bacterium (assembly GCA_947600145.1). Classification (GTDB taxonomy): domain Bacteria; phylum Bacillota; class Clostridia; order Lachnospirales; family Lachnospiraceae; genus UBA3402. Next base: position 7,215 of record CANQGA010000138.1, read on the forward strand.
CCGCGTCGGCAGTATCTGCCGCACCCGCGGGATCCGCCGCATCTGCGGTCACCGCCGCGTCAGGATCTCCGGCGGGATCCGCCTGGGTATCCCCCGGACCGGCTTCTTTCCCGGAGCTTCCGGAACTGTCCGCCTGCCCGGCGCCATCGCCCTGATCCTGTTCCTGGCCGTCCGCTTTTGTTTCCGCGGCGCCGGCTTTCCCTCCGCTCTCCTGCCGCGCGGCGGCCGCCGGCGCGTCGGCCTTTCCGGACGCTCCGCATCCGCCCAGCACACACCCGGCAGCCAGAATGACCGCCGCCGATATCCCGATCCATTGTTTTTTCATCGTCTTCTCTCCCTTAATTCTTACTCTTTCCTCGGACCGCCTCTCACACGATTCCTTACAGCTGTCCCCACCCTCACACGATTCCCGCAGCTGCACGACTCTCTCACGATTTCTTACAGCCGCCCGCGCTCTCACACGAAATCAAACAGCGACAGCTGGTTGCTCTCCGGCAGGTCGCCTAAAATCCCCAGATCCACCATCAGCGAGCAGATGGTCTGGCTGACCTTGGTGCGGTTACGGAAATCCTCCTGCGAAAGGAAGGGCCCGTCCTTCACCGCGTCCACCACGGCCTCCGCCGCCTTCTCGCCCATGCCGTCGATGCTGGCTAACGACGGCATCAGCTTCCCGTCGATGATCTGGAAATCCCTGGCCTTGGCCGTATAGATGTCCATCGGCAGGAACTCGAACCCGCGGGCGTACATTTCCTGCACCACCCGCATATCCCGCAGCGTGTCCTGTTCCTTCTTCGAAAGCTCGTCGGACCGCTTCTTATAATCCGCGATATAGTGTTCCAGCTTCTCCCGCCCCAGACACATCAGCTCGTAGTTGAACGCGCTGGCGCGGATGCTGAAGAACGCCGCGTAGTAGGCCAGCGGATAGAACACCTTGCAGTAGGCGATGCGCCACGCCATCATGAC
>CANQGA010000139.1 GCA_947600145.1 uncultured Lachnospiraceae bacterium
CCGTGCAGGAGATTCCGGCGTCTTTCAGCGCGTTCTCCAGATCCGTCACTATGCCATGTTAAATCCTCACATCACGGAGGGACTCCCGAAGCAGCTGACCGCCACTACCGGCATGGACGCGCTGACCCACGCGGTGGAAGCCTATATCGGCAATTCCACGACCCGGCATACAAGAACGATGGCCGTGGAAGCCGTGACGCTCATTCACCGGTATCTGCTGGCCTCTTACGCGGACGGATCCGATCTGAAAGCAAGAGCCGGAATGCAGCGGGCCGCTTACTGCGCCGGATGCGCGTTCACCATCTCTTATGTGGGATATGTCCACGGTGTCGCCCATTCCCTGGGCGGCAGATACGACATCCCCCACGGTCTGGCCAACGCCGTGCTTCTGCCGTATTTTCTGGAGGAATACGGCGCCGTCATCGATAAAAAGCTGGCGGTGCTGGCACGCCGCAGCGGCGTGGTGAGCCACGAAGTCAACGACCACGCTGCCGCCATGGAATTCATCAACTGGATCAAGCTTCTGAATGTAGCCATGGGAATTCCGGAGAAGCTGAGCGGGATCCGGAAGGAAGACATCCCGATGCTGGCCAGACATGCCGCCAGGGAATCAAATCCGCTCTATCCGGTTCCGGTTCTGATGAGCGCAAAGGAGCTGGAGAAAATGTATTACAGGATCATGCCGGACGATCCCAGGGTGTCCGGCTGCGCCGAAACATCCTGACGGATCTCTCACAGGGAGGAATATGCAATGGAAATCCAGGAATTAGTGAAGAAACAGCGCGCCTACTTTGCCACCGGCGCCACGCTTCCGACCGACGCGCGCATCCAGGCGCTTCGTAAGCTTTACCGCACGGTGAAAGCTTACGAATCTGAGATCAATGAAGCTCTCCGGGCAGATCTCGGCAAGAGCTCCATGGAAAGCTATATGTGTGAGACCGGCATGCTTCTGGCGGAGCTGTCATATATGATCCGGCACTGCCGCCGCTTCGCCGCGCCCCGGTGGGTTCCCACACCTCTGGCCCAGTTCCACTCCGACAGCTTTGTGGTCAAGCAGCCCTATGGCTGCGTGCTGATCATGAGCCCGTGGAACTATCCTCTGATGCTGACGCTGGAACCTCTGGCCGACGCCCTGGCTGCCGGCAACACGGCGGTTTTAAAGCCTTCCGCCTACTCTCCCGCCACCTCCGCCCTGATCGCGGAGATCATCGGGCGGTGCTTCCCGCCGGACTACGTGGCCGTGGTCACCGGCAGGCGCGAGCAGAATCAGGCGCTTCTTGACTGCCGCTTTGACAAGATCTTCTTCACCGGCGGCAAAACCGTAGGGCGGGAGGTCATGCGGCGGGCCGCGGTCCATCTGACCCCCATCACGCTGGAGCTGGGCGGCAAAAGCCCCTGCATCGTGGATGAGACAGCCGATCTGAAGCTGGCCGCCAGACGGATCGTATTCGGCAAGTATTTAAACTGCGGACAGACCTGCGTCGCGCCGGACTACGTGCTGGTCCAGGAGTCAGTCAAAGACGCCCTGCTGACAGCGGTCAAAGACCAGATCCGGCATCAGTACGGCGTCTCCCCATTGGACAATCCCGACTACGGAAAGATCATCAATGAGAAGCACTTCCAAAGGATTCTGGGGTTAATAGACCGCAGTAAGGTCGCGGCCGGCGGACAATTCCGGGAAGACACCCTGCAGATCGCCCCGACGGTGATGGACGGCGTTACATGGGACGACGCGGTCATGGGTGAAGAGATCTTCGGGCCGATCCTGCCGGTGCTGACCTTCCGGAATCTGGATGAGGTCATCCGCACCGTGAACAGCAGGCCCAGTCCGCTGGCGCTCTACATCTTCACCCGGAATAAGGAAGCCGCGCGGCGCGTTATCTCCCGCTGCTCCTTCGGAGGCGGCTGCGTCAACGACACGATCATCCATCTGGCCACCAGCAATATGGCCTTCGGCGGAGTCGGCGAAAGCGGCATGGGCTCCTACCACGGCCGCAAGGGCTTCGATACCTTTACCCATGAGAAGAGCATCGTGGACAAGAAGACCTGGCTGGATCTTCCGATCCGGTATCAGCGGTACACCAGGCTCAAGGAAGCTCTTCTGAAGCTGTTCCTGCGGTAACGCGGACGTTCTCAGACGCAGTCAGGCCGGCCATATGGCCGGCCTGTATTTTATGCGCGGCGGTCAGGTCAGCTCGATCACCGCGGTATGCGGCCGGTGGTCGCTGGCCACGATCGCGGGAATCCCGGCCCGCACGAACCGGACCGGTCCCGCAGCCATGATATAATCGATCTTCCGGTTCGGCTCATCCGACGGATAGGAAAGATCCTGTCCCGGCGCGAGCAGTTCGCCCGCGTCGGCAAATACCTCGCGCAGCGGTGCCAGGATCGGGCTCTCCGGCGTCAGATTGAAATCTCCCATCAGAAGCACCGGCTCGCCGGGCGTCACCTGTTTCAGGATCGTGCATACCGCGCCGCGCGCCTCCGAGGACGCCAGCCCCATATGGGTCGTCAGCACCGTAAGAGGACGCCCTTTCACGTCAATCCGCGCCTTTATCACACAGCGCGATTCATAGTAAGTCGGCTCGTCCTGAACTTCGGGATCAGGAATCGGTATGGTCTCCACGTCAAGAAACGGATATCGGGAGACGATCCCGTTGCCGTAAAGCCCTTTTCCCTCGATCCGGATCGCCTTTCCGAAATAAAAATACGGCCAGCCCAGTCCCTCCGCGATTCTTTGCACCTGCGGGGTAAAGCAGGGATCGCTCACGCCTTCTTCCGTGTCGCGGACTTCATTAAGCGTCAGGATCTCCGCGCCGCAGGCACGGACGGCGTTCACTGTAAGGGACAGATCGATCAGCGACGGATCCTCCTGTTTCCTGTCCGCGGGTTTCGTCTCCCGCAGCTTTTTCAGATACTCAGGCTTCATCTCATCAAACGCCTTCAGCGACGCCTTGTCTCTCCTCTTATAATCCAGTCCGTGCTGGATATTAAATGTCATAACTGATATCTGCATTTTTCTCCCCCGTAATACGGAAGCCGAATCCTTATCTGGTAATGATATCGACCGGCACGTCGAAGATCTTCGCGACCTTCACGATCGTGTCGATATGGCGTCCCACCGCCGCCGCCATATGGTGGGTCGGGCCCGCCTCGCTCCAGCGGTTGCAGAACTCCCTGGCGCCGCAGGTGAAGCGGGTGCGCATGTTCGTATCGCCGAAGGTAAAGATCGGGCCGGGCTCATTTACCCCCTCCGCAGCGACGAATTTGAAATGTCCGTCCTTATCCTGGGTAATACCCAGATAAGTGACCGGGCCCGCCGGCGGATAGAACTGGGTCAGGTAGCCGCCGCCGGTCTTGCCGTGGAACACGGGAACGATCTTCATCGTCGGCTTCTTCGCCTGGGAAATATCCGCGTCGCCGGAACCGGAATGGCCGATGATGCAGATGTCCTCATTGAAATCGATGGAGTACATCTCGGACAGCTGGCCGGTGCCCGCGATCGTCTTTAAAATACTCATGGCCATGGCCACCTTGATGTCTCCCTCCACCGCGCAGGCAGTTCCCTGCTTGATCAGCATGGAGAACGCGGGGATCAGCATACTGTCCAGCTTCCCGGCCACGCCCTGGGCGAAGCCGTCGTAATGGGAAGCGATCAGCGCCAGCTTTTCGTCCTTCACCCACTGCTCAAAGGCGACCACGTATCTGGCCATATCCCAGACCTTCTCGATGGTGCCGCCGCCCTCGATATCGAAGGTGTCCAGGATATCCTGCGCCTTGGCGCGGATGGCATCCTCATCGGTGATGTTGTCGGCGATGGCCCACATTTTCTCCCAGTCGAACTGCTTGGTGTAGAGGAACATCCTGTGGTACAGGTTGGTCTCGTCGATGTACAGATCCATCATGCCCGGATAAGGCCGTCCGATCTGGGCCAGGTTCGTATCGCGGAAACGCCGCCGCACCTGGGCCGCCCGGCACCAGTCCTCGATCTCCGCCCGGGCCTGGGGATCTCCGCCCTCGACCACGCCGGTGATCACCGCGTGGCGCTTGCCGGCGCGCTCCAGATCCGCCACCATCTCGCCCACGGCGCCGCAGGCGTACAGCTCGCCCAGCCAGGTAGCCGTGTCCGTATTTGCATAGTCCGGCGCTTTCTTCTTCTGCAGGTTCACCAGCACCACCGGCACATTCAGGTCCCGGACCGCCGGCAGCATATTGTAGGAAGTTGCGTAGGTAAGAAGCTGCAGGATCACCAGGTCCACGTCCGCGGCCCGGAACTTGTCCCCCGCCTCCATGGACAGCTCCTTCGTCGTAACCAGACCGCCGTCGATCACCTCCACCGTGTCCGGCAGCGTCTTCTTAAACGCCTCGTACTGGGACTCAAATTCCGGCACCAGCGACGGGAACTGGGGCAGATAGGCGCCCAGCGCGATGGCAAACACGCCTACTCTCGCTTTTGTCTCAACTAACATAACGAAATCCCTCCTCTTTGAATTGATCCGCGAAAACACTTCCGCATTTGATTCTTATAACTATTATAAGGGAATCCGGATGATAAAATAATGTTCCCATTTTCGTAAAACAGGGACCTTATTTGCACCGCAGCCCCAGATCCGCGCTGCCCTTAAATCGCCGGGACTCAGTCCAGATTTTCAATAACATTCAACGCGGCTTTGGGAATCACAACATTTGAATCGTCCTCTCCCATAATCGCAAATTGATATTCCTTATATTCCCAGACCGCCAGCGTCATTTTCTCATGATTCCTTTCATGCCGCACGCTTACCGTAATGTACTGACCGCCGGCGGTGGTGCCTTCCCAGGTTTCATTCAGAGCCTCATCATAATCCATCGGCGGCAGGTCCAGATCAGCATTTTTCGATACTGATAACGTACAATCCGCATCCGCAATGAGGTCATGGTATGTGATTCTTAAATTATTGCCGTCCACTAAGCAGTATTCAGCGTCCGCGATCCAGTTTGAATTCTTCGGCAGCACGATCGGAATCCCGAACGCATCCGCGGCCTCTTCGGCACTGATTCTGCCTGAATCATCTGCGGGAATATCATTTCCGGGAACCGAAACAGTCTCTCTGACAGAAGGCGCCGAAACGCCGTCCAGCCCCAGCATGGCGCGGATGCGGCTGATATATTCCGGATCTTTTGCCATTTCTTCCGTGACCATGTAACTGGAAATGGGATTCTGCCATGGGATCACAAAAATATCCTTGTCCTCGATATCGTAGGCAGACAGAATCCGCGCCATTTCCTCCGCCGAAGCGCCTTTCAGCGCCAGTTTCTCCTCCGGCGTTTTCTCCCGGTCTGTCCCATACATCAGCCCGAAACGGTAGTCATTTTCGGCCATCTGCCAGACATAAACCTCCAGCCCCTTGAATGTTCCGAGTTCAAAGTATTCCGGATATTTCTCCCGCAGATCGGCTGTTTCCGGCAAGTTCTCCTGCGACGCCGCTCTCATGCTGTGAACCGTACCGTTCGGATCTGTCGCAAAGCACACGGTTACCATCGCACAGGCGGCGACAGCGGCGGCAATGACCCCAAACGCCGGCTTTTTGTAATTCAATACATGTTTCACTCTTTCCTTCACGCCCACTTCTCCAAAGGCCAGCGGGCAGACCGACACCGGCCTCCGCCCGGTACTGCACTCCAGCAGGGCGGTGGAATAATGTTTCTTTTCGGCCAGATCCATCCGCCTGACGACCTTTTCATCGCAAGCCAGTTCAATGTCCCGGCACAGCAGGATATAGGCTGCCCAGCACAGCGGGTTAAACCAGTGAACCGCCAGGATCAGAAAGCCCGCCGGCTTCCACCAGTGGTCGCGCCTCGCCAGATGGGCCCTTTCGTGGGCGATCACCGGCTCCCTGGATGCGTCGCTTATGCCGGAGGGCAGATAGATCTTAGGCCGGACCATTCCCAGGATAAACGGAGATTTCACATGGTCGCACAAAAAGATATTGTCCTCATACGGCGCGCTTTCCGCAACACGACGGCGTACCCGCGCGTAACTGACGGCCGCGTACAGCAGCATCGCGGCAATACCGGCGATCCAGATGACGGACGCAATCCCTGTCCAGACATAGAGCGGGTTGACGCTCTCCATCGGATCCGGAGCAAAAATCTCGCCCAGGACAGGGTTAACCGCACTGTTGACGGCGGGTATCCCGCTGCTGATCGCGGGCGTTTCAAATTGGATATTATGGGCGTTAAAGGTCTCGGCGCTGGGAATCAGGCTCAGCGCGCTCTCGAACGAGAAGGGAACCGTAAGCCGCCAGGCGACGATCCCCCACAAAAGGACAGCGGCCCATTTCGGCGCCTTTTTTAGCAAAAACCGAAGCAGTATCACCGCCAGGATCAGCCAGCTCGCGGAAATACTCATGTTCAGAACTTTCAGAAATATCCCGTCCATATTATTCACCAGCCCTGTCGATCAGTTCATGAATCTCGGCGATCTCCCCGGCTGTCAGCTTCTCTTCGCTGGTAAACGCGGCGAGAAACGCCGGAAGCGAGCCCGAAAAGGTCTCGTCCACATACTTTCTACTGTGACGGGCATAGAACTCCCGCCGGGACAAAAGAGAAGTCACCACGCCGTTATTATTTTGAAACAGTCCCTTGTCGCAGAGCCGGCGCAGCACCGTATACGTCGTTGTCCGCTTCCAGGAAAGCTCTGCCGCCGCCAGCTTTATAAGCTCGGAAGATGTCACAGGCTCACTTGCCCAGATGATGTCCGCAAAACGAGCTTCCACAGCCCCTAATTGTATATCTGCCATGAGTACGGCCTCCGGTCTACATAGTGTAGTCTTGCTTATAGACTACACTATGTAGACTCGTTTGTCAAGTGTCTTTCTCCAAAGCGAGGCAGCCCCTCCAAAATCGCTTGATTTTGCTGCATTGTCTTTTTACGGTTTTGGTGCTGGCAGTTCCTCATACATGGCGTTAAATAAACCTATCAAAAAATCTCTGTTGTCAACTTCGTCCACCAACAACATCTCTTTTGCCCCCTCATAGGGTAATTCATACAGAACTGTCGGCATATAGCTGATTGCTGCTTTTATTGGTTTTACAAGCAGCCTGTCATCATAGATACCGCCTATGATTTTGCCACGGTAATAGATGATAAATTCTCCCATCATAGCCCGGTATGTAATTCCCTCCAATTCGGATAACTGCCCTAAAATAAAGCCTAAATATTCTTTACTCGACGCCATTATTTCACCTCTAATTTTTGATTTTTCGCTCTGGCCCATGTACCGTCAAGCGGGACTTTAACTCAATTTCATCTTATAAAACTTTTCCGACAAACGGGAATTCAAATGGATCTTTTCAGCTTCAGCTGAAAATTTGGTTTTGTAACATATTCCAGGTAAGTCGGTCTGCCTGCATATTCCAGATATGCTTTGAATCTTTCAACGATAGCAGAAGTAGTGATTAACTCTTGAGCCTTGTCTATCGACCAGAAAGCAGACTCAGAGTTTTCATTTGAAGGACGCGGTATGCCATCTTTCGCCCTGCAAATAAAATCGAGCATAATCTTGGTGGGCACTTCTTTGACCCCGTTATACCCGGGATATTTACAAGTGTTTGATGATATACAAAACACTTCTCCAACCTCAATATCAATGCCCGTCTCTTCCATAACTTCTCTTTTAACAGCGTCGATCACATTTTCCCCGACTTCGACCTGCCCTCCTGGAAATTCCCACCCTCTGCGATGTGTTTTTACCAGCAGGATATCATCGTTATCATTCATCACGATACCCGCTGCCGCAATGATATGAGTCGGCATGACCCATTCTGTATTGTTCATCATGACCTCCAGTAAATCAAACTCCCGATTTGTTGATATCTTTTATAACTGCATACTCATTATACTATATGGATAAATGAACAGCAATACAGTTAATTATCCCTGGAGAGTACTCTTTATGAAAATGAAGGTCATATTACTGCCTCTCTGACAGTGCTGACCCCTCCATAAAACCCAAAAAGCACGAAAAAAGAGGCCGGCCGACAGGCCAGCCCCCTCTGATTACGTCAGTATGCAAAATTTCTGCAAGACAAAAATGTACTGCTCACCACCATGAAAACAATGCGCCCGCAAGCGGGGACAGCACAACCATGATCACAGAAA
>CANQGA010000140.1 GCA_947600145.1 uncultured Lachnospiraceae bacterium
TCTGATATAAATTATTCACGTTTTGCAAGTAGATTATACCATGATAATTCACGTTTTGCAATACGGCATTTCCATTTGTGTACTTGTCAAGAATAGTGCAGCCGGGTTCCATCTTGGAATACTGGCGAAATCATCAACATGGCAGAACCGCCTTGCAAAGTAATAGAAAATGTGCTAGAATAATCATGCTGGAATAAGAAAATGAATTTTGGCGGGAATGTGAGCACTGCTATTTCTCCGGAAAGTATCTGGGGGGGTAGTGAGTGCTTTTTCTTTTGAAAATGTAAAGGCGGAAAACGATATGGTTTTCTCATCCATGGTTTTTTTGTGGATCTTTCTTCCGGTGACGATGGTCCTTTATGGGCTGGCACATAAAACAGGCAGGCAGGGATTGCAGAATATACTGCTTCTTTTCGCCAGTGTTTTTTTCTACAGCTTCGGAGAACCGGCGTATGTTCTGCTGCTGTTGCTTTCGGGGCTGTTCAACTACCTGGCGGGACTGGCGGTCGACCGGGCGGACGGCGCCGCGAAAAAGGCGGCCCTGGCGGCCGCGGTGCTTATCAACCTCGGCCTTTTGGGATATTTCAAATACTATGATTTTATGGCCGGAACGGTGAATGCCCTGTTTGGGCGCACGTGCCTTCCGATCCGTGATATCGCGCTGCCGATCGGGATATCCTTCTACACGTTTCAGGCTATGTCCTATATGATAGACCTGTACCGCGGCAAATGCGCCGTGCAGAAGTCGCTTTATAAGCTGCTTTTGTATATCACGTTTTTCCCGCAGCTGATCGCGGGTCCGATCGTGCGGTATAAAGATATTTCAGATCAGATCGACTGCCGCAGCGTGGATCTGGAGAAATGGAGCCTGGGCGCGGCCCGCTTTATTTCCGGCTTATCGAAAAAGGTGATCCTGGCAAATACGTTTGCGCTGCATGTCGACAGGGTGTTCGCCATGGAGCCGGGGACGCGGGGAACTCTGACCGCGTGGTACGGTATTCTTCTCTATAGTCTGCAGATTTATTTTGATTTCAGCGGCTATTCCGACATGGCTATCGGTCTGGGGAAGATGTTTGGGTTTGATTTTCTGGAGAATTTTGATTTCCCTTACCGGGCCGGCTCGATTCGGGAGTTCTGGCGAAGGTGGCATATTTCTCTGTCCGTCTGGTTCAGGGAATATCTCTATATTCCGCTGGGAGGCAACCGGAAGGGAACGCTTCGCACTTATATCAATCTTCTGATCGTATTTGCCGCGACGGGAATATGGCATGGGGCAGGGTGGAATTTCCTGATATGGGGGCTGTTCCATGGAGCGTTTCTTGTGTGTGAGAGGGCGTTTCTGGGGAAATATCTGGACAGGAACCCGGTAAAGCTTCTGAACCATGTATACTGCATTCTGGTCGTGATGATCGCCTGGGTCTTCTTCCGCGCCGACAATATGGCGCAGGCGTGGCCGTATCTGCGGTCCATGTTCTGCCTGTCGGGCAATACGCGGGAGAGCTTTATGGAGATCTTTGGGAGCCGATGCGTTGTACTTTCGGCAGTCGGGATCCTGATGAGCGTTGTCTTGCCGGTTAAGTGGCAGACGGCATTGCGGGATCATGGGGCGTTCCGCGCGGCGGCGATGCCCTGTCTCCTGTTTCTATGCATCGTGATGCTTGCGGCGGACAGCTATAATCCGTTTATATATTTTCGTTTCTGATGAAAGGCTCGGATATGCGGCGGATATCTTTTGAAAAGATCGGAAATATCATACTTTGCGCGCTCTGCGTGCTTTTGTGCCTGGGATTGCCCGCGGCAGGACTGGCCGGCCGGCTTCTGTACGGCGAAGGCGAGACCGGAAATGGTGAGAACCGGGTTCTGGCGGAGTTCCCTGTGATCAGGGAGGCCGGGGATCTGCTGACATTTCCGGAACGGTTTGAAAAGTGGTTTTCGGATCATCTTTTTTTCAAGAGCAGGCTGGTAGAACTGGACTCGGAACTGAAGATCCGGCTGTTTGGGGAACTGGATTCGGATCGGGTGATCCTTGGTACGGAGAAGCCATGGCTTTTTCACTGCTCGGATGACGGCCAGCCGCTTGAGACTTATAAGAGGATCAACCGGTTTTCGGAAGCGGAGCTGGAGAAGATCGCGGCGAATCTGGCGGATCTGCAGTATGAGCTGGAAGACGCGGGGATCGGCTTTATCCTGATGATCTCTCCGGATAAGGAACAGATATACGGAAGCGAATATATGCCGGATTCGATTCTGGTACAAGGGCAGGAGGGAAGGACGGAGCAGCTGATCGGATATCTGTCGGATGTTCTGCCTGAGCTTAAGGTGGTATATCCGAAAGAGGAGCTGCTGGCGGCAAAAGGAAAGCTTCAGAATGTCGCTTCGCTCTATTACGAGTCGGATACCCACTGGAATAAAGCGGGAGCTTATATCGCGTCGGAGGAGCTTCTGCGGGCGGTCGGGGAGCAGCTCGGTCAATCCTATGAAGGCCGGCAGGAAACGTTCGCGCTTCACGGGACGGTAGAAGGCGACCTGCAGCGGATGGCGCGGTTGGGGGATTCGTATAACAGCAGCGAATACGAGGCTCTGCATCATGTGGATACGGAATGCTTAAGAGAGATCCGCGACCGGAATGACGAGGCGGTCCTTAAGACCACGGAATGCGGGGATGAGGGGTGTCTTGCGGCATCCGTCTATCTCAGCGGAGATTCCTTCCGCTGGAACCTTGCGCCCTGGCTGGAGGAAGGGATCGCGGAATTTACCGCGGGATCCCGTTATTATTTCAGTACGGAGGATCTGGCGGAGCAGGAGCCGCAGGTATTTATCTATATGATCGCGGAGAGATATCTTCAGGAGCTTTCCATGATCCCGGGCTACAATACGTCGGCGCTTCCGCTGCCGGCGGCGGAGTGAGCGGTGAAACCGCCGGAACGTTTTATTTGATTATAGGGAATGAACGGTTACCGGATCATTTCTTATAAAATACAGAAACATTCGTATAGGAAGACGAATGGAAGGAGGCATAAGAATCATGAAGCGAAAAGGAAAAAGTCTGCTGGCACTTGTGATCGTGGCGTCGATGACGCTTCTTTGGGGGATGACGGCGCTGGCAGCCGGCAGTGCGTCCGCCGGGACGCAGACGAAAGACGAGAAGACGAAGAAGTTCGGCTTCACCTATAAGGAAGTCCGTTATGAACTCGGAACTGACGCGGAGGCGGCGAAGAAGACGCTCGGCGAATCCAACGGTTCCCGGGAAGTCAACACCTGCGCGAACGGTTATATTAACCGGGCTTACACCTACGGGGACGGCGACAGCCAGGATTTCGAGGTGTATATAGAGCAGGACAAAAATACCGGCAAGGATATCATAGCGAGTATTACGCTCCTGACCGCGAATGTGGCCACTGAGGAGGGACTGAAGGTAGGCGACAGCGCGGAGACCGTGACGAAGATATATCCCACGGCGGTAAAAGGACTCGGTACTTATAAGGTGACTGAGGATAAAGAGCTTCTCTATATCAAGATGACAGGCGGGAAGGTAGCGTATATTTCTTATACTGTGACAGAATAAGAACGTGCCGGAAAGGATTAGAACCGTATGAAGAAGATTACAGGAAAAAGGCTCATGGTTTTGCTGACTGCCGTGATCCTGACAGTGTCGTATGTGACGCCCGCGTTTGCGATCAGCGGGACGGCCGATGGATGGAATTTTCTTATAGATGCTTATGCGGTCAGGCAGACGCCTGTTACAGAGGAGGAGTGTCAGAAAATCATGACAAACCTTCTGACGCTGCAGGAGGAATTGGCGGAGGCCGGTATCTATTTTATCGTTTTTATCCCTCCTGATAAGGAGGAGATCTACGGGGATCTTCTGCCTGCCGGCTACCAGCTTACATGGCCGGATCCGCTGGATCAGCTGGTCGGATATCTCCATGAAAACGCTCCGGATCTTCCTGTCATCTATCCGAAGGAGGCTCTTCTGAATGCGAGAAATACCGGGGCCTTTGACGGCGCGGAGCTGTATTTTGCCAATGACAGCCACTGGAATTATGTCGGCGGCCATGTGGGGGCCTCTGAACTGATAAAAGCGGTGGGCGAGCATTTTGGCCATGCGAACGGAATAACCGGACATACGTTTTCTCTTCAGCCCAATGGCGCGGTATGGCCGGTATATTCATATAATGAACCGGTTCAGTGGGAGCGGTGTAAGGATGTCGTGTCTCTTGCCAACGGCGATCCGGTGTATCGCAGCTATTACAGTACGAATCCGGACTGCTGGCCTGAAAAGGTATATTTCGCGGGGGATTCGTTCCGGCATTTCATGTCGGAACCGATGGCGGAGCAGTTCAGCTCCTTTATCTGCATGAACCGTTATTACCTTGATCTGGATGATGTGGCCGCGGAGGCGCCGGATGTCTTTGTCCTGGCGTCGGTGGGGCGGATGGCCAGAATGACGTTTGCGGCGATCGACGGCTTTAATACGGCCGCTCTGCCGATGACCAATATGCAGACCCGGTACGGGGAAGCCCGGTGGGTTCAGGACCGGACCGGATACCGGTGGAGGAATCAGGACGGGACATTCCCCACGAATGTATGGATGTGGCTGGACGGAAATAAAGACGGAGTTGAGGAATGCTATTGTTTCGATGGAAACGGTTATTGTTTTTTGAATACCGTTACTCCGGACAACTATCGGGTAAACGAGAACGGCGCCTGGATCGTCGACGGAGCCGTGCAGGTGCGGACGGCGGAATAACAGACCGGGCTGCGGGCGCCGGAAAGAAATATTTGTAAAAATATCGTGACTGGGGCTATGCTTTATGGTATACTATGGTAACATCATAGTATACCATTTTGCTTTATCAGAGAAGGAGTCGTAAGCGCCATGAAACTGATATCCTGGAACGTGAACGGCCTGCGCGCCTGCGTGGGAAAAGGATTTCTGGACTTTATGAAGGAGGCGGATGCGGACGTGTTCTGCATCCAGGAGAGCAAGCTGCAGGCGGGACAGATCGAGCTTCCGCTTGAGGGGTATCATCAGTACTGGAACTACGCGGAGAAGAAGGGCTATTCGGGCACGGCTCTTTTCACGAAAACGGAGCCGCTTTCCGTGGCTTACGGCATCGGCGTGGAGGAGCATGACCATGAGGGGCGCGTGATCACGGCGGAGTATGAGGATTTCTATGTGGTCACCTGTTATACGCCCAATTCCCAGGACGGGCTGACAAGGCTTGATTACCGCATGAGCTGGGAGGACGCGTTTCTGTCGTATCTGAAGGGACTGGAGCAGAAGAAACCGGTGATCTTCTGCGGCGACCTGAACGTGGCCCATAAGGAGATCGATCTGAAGAACCCGAAATCCAACCGCAATAACGCGGGGTTCACGGATCAGGAGAGGGACAGGTTCACGAAGCTTTTGGAGGCGGGTTTTATCGACACGTTCCGGTATTTTTATCCGGATCAGGAAGGGATCTACTCCTGGTGGTCGTACCGGTTTAAGGCCAGGGAGAAGAACGCCGGGTGGCGTATCGACTACTTCTGCGTGTCGGAGTGTTTGAAGGACAGGCTTAAGAGCGCGGCGATCCATACGGAGGTATTCGGATCGGATCACTGCCCGGTGGAGCTGGTGGTGTCGTAGGTACAGGACAGAGGAATATGTCTGTCGGGTTTTGTGGGGGAGAAGGAGAGCATTCATGAAGCAGTTTAGGGTGTTGACTGGTGAACAGGGGAACTGCCCCATGGGACTTACAGCGGCGAAGAACCGGTTGTACGCGTCTGTGATCTGGCCGGGAGAAAGCTGCAGCCTGTTGCTTTTTAAGCGCGGCGAGGAGGAACCGTGGCAGACCATTTCCATGGATCCGCGCGAGCGGATGGGGGATGTCTGGCGGGTGGCATTGGAATATACCGGTACGCTTCCGCGGGACCTGGAGTACTGTTTCGAAGTGGACGGTCAGCGGATGGCGGATCCCTGCGGGCGGGCCATGCGCGGCTGGGAAGACTGGGGCGAGCCGGAGCACATGAAGCGGCTTTTGCGTTCGCCGGTGAAGATCGATGATTTTGACTGGGAGGATGACCGGCGGCCGGAGATCCCGATGGAAGACTGCGTGATCTACCGCGTGCATACGCGGGGATTTACGAAGCACAATACATCCGGCGTGCGGGACAAGGGGACATTTTCCGCGGCCGCCCGGAAGATCCCGTATATGAAGGAGCTGGGCGTCACCACGGTGGAACTGATGCCGGTGGCGGAGTTTCAGGAGGTCATTACGCAGGACGGGCAGGGCCCGTTTACCAGGACCACGTTTACCGGGCGGCTGAATTACTGGGGCTACGCGGACGGCTTTTATTTCGCGCCGAAGGCGGCTTACAGCGCCGGGAAGCGCAAGGATCCGGTGCGGGAGCTGAAGAACCTGGTGAAGGAGCTGCACGCAAACGGCATGGAGCTGGTGATCGAACTGTTCTTTAACGGCACGGAGAGTTCGTCGTTCGTGCTGGATGTGGTGCGCTACTGGGTGAAGGAATTCCATCTGGACGGCGTCCATCTGGTGGGAAATGTACCGGCGGGGCTGGTCGGCGGCGATCCGTACTTAAGCGGCGTGAAGCTGTTCGCCAACAGCTGGGACGGCGTGGACGGGGCCGGATGGCGGAAGCGGAAGTATATCGGGATTCCGATGAAGGGAGAACCTGTCCCCGGCCCGGGCGGTACCCCGGTCCGTATCGCGGGCAGTACCCCTGCCCCCGCGCGGAGCGGTCTGCCCCGCCGCCTTGTGGAATATAACGACGGTTTCGAGCAGGATATGCGCCGCTTTTTAAAGGGCGACGAGGGTATGCTCCGCACGGTCATGGACCGTATCATCCGGAATCCGAAGGATATGGGCGTCGTCAATTACATGGCCCACACCAACGGATTTACATTGATGGACATGGTCTCCTACGACCGCAAGCACAATGAGGCCAACGGCGAGAACAACCAGGACGGCACGGATTACAATCTCAGCTGGAACTGCGGCGAGGAAGGCCCGACCCGCAAAAAGAAGATCGCGGAGCTCAGGAGGAAGCAGCTGCGCAACGCCATGCTTTTGCTGTTTTTGAGCCAGGGCACGCCGCTTCTGGAGTCCGGCGACGAGTTCGGCCACACCAAGGGCGGCAATAATAACTCCTACTGCCAGGACAACGCGGTTTCCTGGCTCAACTGGAGCCAGCTGCGCAGCAATAAAGCGATCTATGAATTCGCGAAGCAGGCCATCGCCTTCCGCAGGGCCCATCCGGTACTTCATATGGCGGAGCAGCCGAAGCTGATGGATCATCTGGCCTGCGGATGCCCGGATGTGTCGTTCCACGGCGTCAACGCCTGGTATCCGGAGTTTGAGCATTTCCGGCGGCAGCTGGGCGTGCTGTACTGCGGATCGTACGGGGAAAAGGCGGACGGCAGCCCGGACGACACCATTTTCGTCATGTACAATATGCACTGGGAACCGTGTGAATTCGCGATGCCGAACCTGCCGAAGGACAGGCAGTGGTTCGCGGCCATGGATACGGCCCGGAAGGATGTGAACGGCTTCTGGGCGCCGGGTGAGGAGCCGCTTCTGGAAGACCAGAAGACGTATCCGGTGGACGCGCGGTCCATCGTGGTGCTGGTCGGCAAGACGGTGGAGACGAAGCGCGCAGCAGGATCGAGGAGGTCGTAAACCGATGGATCCAACTGTGAGATGGGTTCAAATGTGATCAACAAAACAGGGAGAAAGACATCATGAAGAAATACGACTACGTCATCGTCGGCGCCGGCCTTTTCGGCGGAGTATGGGCCTATATGGCCCGAAAGGCGGGGAAGACCTGCCTGGTGGTGGAGAAGAGGAACCATCTGGGCGGCAATATTTACTGTGAGGATGTGGAAGGGATCCACGTCCATAAGTACGGCGCCCACATTTTCCATACGAGCAGTCGCCGGGTCTGGGATTTCGTGAACAGCCTGGCCGAGTTCAACCGCTACACCAACAGCCCGGTGGCCAATTACAAGGGCGAGATGTACAACATGCCCTTTAACATGAACACCTTCAGCAAGATGTGGGGGATCTCCACGCCGCAGCAGGCGCGGGCCATCATCGACGAGCAGAAGGGCAGCGTCGCCGG